>JAZOWR010000199.1:0-4687 GCA_045659345.1 Ructibacterium sp. | reverse complement strand
CTTGTTTGCCATCCAAACCAAGCCCTTGGCAAAGGGCAGAAGAAGCAGACTGGTAATGATATTAAAGCAGGAATGAAAGACCGAGATATCGGTCGCCCTCATCGCATCGTTCCAAAACGGCAATCCAACCGCCGTCTTGATTGCATAAAATACAATCATAAAGATTACTGTGCCGATTACATTAAAGTAAAAATGCATCATTGCAGTCCGTTTTGCGTTTTGTGTGGTTCCGATACAAGAGAGCATTGCGGTCACACAGGTACCAATGTTTTGACCCATAATAATAGGCAGAGCCGCGCTGAAACTGAGCATCCCCGTAGAGGCAACCGCCTGAAGCATACCCACAGATGCCGAACTTGACTGAATCACCGCGGTGACACCGGCACCGACCAAAAGGCCGGTGATCGGGTTCATCTCCCGCGCAAAGAGCTGACCGAGTGCAGGAACTTTTTCAAACACCACATCCATGGAATCTGACATATATTCCATGCCAATAAACAAAATACCAAAGCCGGTCACCAGACTGCCGACCATCTTTTGTTTGGCACCTTTGCAGAACATCGTCAGAACTGCACCCACAATCAACGCCATCGGCGCTAAGGTAGAGGGCTTAATCAAATCCAGAAACCAGGTTCCGCCGCCGATATCATTTAAACTGAGAATCCAGGCAGTCACCGTAGTACCAATGTTTGCTCCCATGATGATGCCCACCGCCTGATACAGGCTTAAAACACCGGCATTGACAAATCCGACCACCATAACCGTGGTCGCTGAGCTTGACTGAATCAATGCCGTAACAAGCAGACCCAACAGTACGGATTTAACAAGGTTGCCCGTTACCTTCTCCATAATCTGCTGCATCTTATTACCGGCAAGCCGCTCCAATCCGTTGCTCATGGTGTTCATACCAAAGAGGAACATCCCCAAACCGCCAAACAGCTTGACGAATTGTAAGATAATCGTCATCATTGTCAAAAACTCCTCTCAAATGCAAAACTATTCTAATGTAATTAGATAAAAGTCAAACTTTAACAATTGCATCATAACACATTTATGTGCAAATTACAACTGTGTTTTTTCCATAAAAAAAACGGTGCACGGTGTGCGCCGCTTTTTGTTTTTTATTCCATAGGCGTTCCGTCCGGATGAAACAGAGGGAGCGGTGAGAGATAAATGATATCATCTCTTTCTTTGGCCTCGCCCTCGGCAAGGACCGCCATGCGCCCCACAATGTTGCCGCCAACCTCGTTAACGAGGGTTTCCAGCGCCGCCAGGGATTCGCCGGTGCTGATTACATCGTCAACAATCAGTACCCGTTTGCCCTTCATGGATTTGGCATCCTCTCCGCTGATGCAGAGCATCTGGCGGTTCTCGGTGGTGATGGAATTGACATAGGTGGTGTGAATATCCTGCATATACAGCTTAGGTCCCTTGCGGGCAACAATATAATTCTTTGCACCCGACTGCCGCGCCATCTCATAGAGCAGGGGGATTCCCTTACTCTCTGCCGTAATCATGATATCGTGGTCCGGCGCTTTTGCCAAAAGCTCCCGGGCTGCAGCCTGGGTGATTTCTGCATCACCAAACATGATAAATGCGGCAATATAAAGACTGTCATTCACCCGGCACAGAGGCAGGTCGCGGCGAAGCCCCGCAATTTCCATCGTATACTTCATGGTAAGAAAACTCCTTTAGTTAAAACTTATGCAAGATTCATAACCTTCAATGCAACATACAAAGCAAACAGAGCAACCGAAATCCACATGATTCCGTTAATATCCTTTGCTTTTCCGCAAGCCAGCTTCAGGATAACCCATGCAATGATAGCAAACATAATACCGTTGGCAATGGAGTAGGTAAACGGCATCATTACAATGGCAAGGAAGCCGCCGATTGCATCCGCAATGTCACCGCCAAAGTCCATTTCTTTTACTGCAGAAAGCATAAGGAAACCAACAAAGAGCATTGCCGGAGTGGTTGCAAAACCGGGGATTGCAAGGAAGATAGGAGCCAGCGGAATCGCAACCAGGAACAAAATACCTGTTACCAAAGCCGTAAGACCGGTTCTTCCGCCTGCAGAAACACCTGCGCTGGATTCTACATAACTGGTAACGGTAGAGGTACCAAGACATGCGCCTGCAACCGTACCTACCGCATCCGCCATAAGAGCGCCGCCTGCCTTGGGTAAAGTGCCGTTCTCGTCGAGAAGATTTCCCTTTTGAGCCACACCGATAAGCGTACCTACCGTATCAAAAATGTCGGTGTAAAGGAAGGTAAACATAACGATTAAAAAGCTTACAAGATGAGCCTTAACAAAACCAAAATCAAACTGGAACAGAGCAGGAGCTGCAAAGTTTGCCTTGATTCCCTCCCAGGAAAGGTTGGGGATGACAGAGTAAACGCCTGCCTCGGGATTTGGCACATACCAGCCAATCAGCTCTGCGGCAATACCGAGCAACCATGTTGCAAGGATACCAATGAGGATGTCGCCCTTTACCTGATAATGATGCAGGATACCGATAATGATAAGACCGATAACCGCAAGTGCAACCTGGGGCGAGCCAAGGCTTCCAAGGCCTACCAGTGTGGAATCATTGTTGATAACAACGCCTGCATTAATCAATGCAATAATGGTAATGAACAAACCAATACCTGCGGTAATTCCAAGCTTTAAGTTCTTGGGGATTTTGTTCACCAGTGCTTCTCTGAATTTAAACACCGATAAAACCATAAAGACGATACCTTCCATCAAAATAGCGGTGAGCGCTACTTTATAAGAATATCCCATGGTCAGGCAAACTGTATAGGTAAAAAACGCATTGAGCCCCATGCCGGATGCAAGTGCTACGGGATAATTGGCAAAGAACGCCATACAAATGGTAGCAATGGCAGCAGACAGTGCAGTCGCCATAAAGATAGCCGGTGCACCGGGGCCATCAGGGATGATTCCCAGCATGCCGGGGTTTACAGCGAGAATATACGCCATTGCCAAAAATGTAGTAATACCCGCAATGATTTCTGTCCTTACATTGGTGCCTCTTTCCTTTAGTTTAAACAATTTTTCCAAATTCGTTCCCTCCCGGAAAAAATTTATATAAATTTTATTTTTTCTTCCGTTCTTTATCTTATCACATGGAATCCCTTTCGACAATGGTTTTTTAAAAATTTATCCAAAGTGTAATATTTTATCCTCAGTTTTTTGGTTATTTTGTCAAATCCTTGACCACTTCTCCGGCAATCACCAACCCTGCCGCCGGCGGAACAAAGGAAACGCTTGCCGGAATCCTTTTTCCGTCCTCCTCTGCTCCGGTGGTATGGGGTAGCTCTTTGGAATAAACCACCTTTAGCTTTTTAACGCCTCTTTGTTTTAGTTCCCGCCGCATCACCTTTGCCAAGGGACAAACCGAGGTCCCATAAATATCCGCCACCTCAAAGGCAGCGGGGTCCAGCTTGTTCCCCGTCCCCATAGAGCTGATAATCGGCACACCCGCCTGTTGTGCGGCAAGCACCAGCCCGATCTTTCCGGTCACGGTGTCAATGGCGTCCACTACATAATCGTAAGAGGCAAAATCAAACGCATCTGCGGTTTCCGGCAAGAAAAAGGTGGTATGGGTGGTTAGGTTCAGTTGTGGATTGATGGCGCAGAGCCGTTCTCTTGCGGCATCTACCTTGTTCATCCCCACCGTTTTGGTTGTCGCAAACACCTGTCGGTTCAGGTTGCTCATGCTGACAACATCATGGTCAATCAGAACCAGATTCCCGATTCCGCTCCGCACCAGCGCCTCAGCAACCATTCCCCCTACCCCACCTATGCCAAAGATCGCCACGGTGGCGTTGCTCAGTTTTTTCATTGCCTCATCGCCCAGCAGTTGTTGGGTTCTTGTCCACGGATTCTGCATGGCTGTCAACTTCCTTTCTTTCCATCGCCCCGGTCGGTCACTGTCCGATACCCGGCGTTCTCTGCCTGTTTTATGAATAAAATTGTATCTTTTTTCAGGGTTTTTGTCAATTCCCTCTTGACTTTTTCCAAAACCTGACTTACAATGATAAAAAACAAATATACGGGGAGCTCGGTGGGCCGGGCTGAGAGGAAGTAATCGAACTTCGACCCGATAACCTGATACGGATAATGCCGGCGTAGGGATATATGGTCATAGTGTATATCAGACGGTTTCCGTATTGGGAACCGTTTTTTCATTTTATATACCAAGGAGGAATACTTATGACCAAAACCAAACAACTGACCACCTGCGCTATGCTGATTGCTCTTGCCACCGTTTTGATGCTTCTGTCCAAGATACTTCCCTCCATGCCCTGGGGCGGTTCTGTTACCCTTGCAAGCATGGCTCCGTTGATTATGATCTCGTACCTGATGGGTCCAAAGCAGGGCATTCTGTCCGGCATCGCCTACGCAGTCATTCAAATGCTGACCGGCTTCTATCCGCCGCCAACCCAGACAGTTCCCGCCTTTATCCTGGTGGTGTTGCTCGACTATCTGCTGGCTTTTGGAGTATTGGGTCTTGCCGGCTTTTTCTATCGTATGTTTGGGAAGAAACGATGGGCCATCCCGCTCTCCGGAGCCATTGTCACCTCACTGAGATACCTATGCCATATCCTATCCGGCATCCTTATCTGGGGTGTCTATGCCGAGGAGGGCCAGACCGTGCTTGCCTATTCCCTGATCTAC
>JAZOWR010000198.1:0-1909 GCA_045659345.1 Ructibacterium sp. | reverse complement strand
CATTATCGAAATGCTGATGAAAGCATATACTCCTGCGCTCTCTGCCAGCCTTGGCATCTACATTCCCCTGATCGTGGTAAACTGCATCATCTTGGGTCGCGCAGAGGCATTTGCCTCTAAAAACAGCGTAATTCACTCCGCATTTGACGGCTTGGGTATGGGTCTTGGCTTTACTTGTTCCTTGACCCTGATTGCCTCTGTGCGCGAAATCTTGGGAGCCGGAACTTTTGCAGGTATTCCCGTCTTTGGCGAGAGCTTTCAACCGGTTTCCATCATGATTCTTCCCCCCGGTGCGTTCTTAACCCTGGGGATTCTGCTGGCGGTTATTACCTCTATCAGCAAGAAATACAAACAGGCAAAGGAGGGCGCAAACCATGATTCGTGAGTTATTGACCATCAGTATCGGAGCTATATTGATTAACAACTTTGTCCTGGTACAATTTCTTGGTATCTGTCCATTCCTTGGCGTTTCCAAAAAAGTAGAAACTGCGGCAGGAATGGGTATGGCAGTTATCTTTGTCATGCTCTGCTCCTCCGCCATTACATGGGTGGTACAAAAATATCTGCTTGAACCATTCCACATTGAGTACCTGCAAACCATTGCCTTCATTCTGGTTATTGCGGTTCTGGTACAATTTGTAGAAATGTTCTTGCAAAAATCCGTACCGTCGCTTTATAGTTCGCTGGGTGTATATCTGCCCTTGATTACCACCAATTGCGCTGTACTTGGCGTTGCCATTCAAAACATCACCAAATTCGGTGCAACATCAATGAGTTTTGTAAAATCCCTGACCTACGGCACCTCTGCCGCCATCGGCTTTTCCGTTGCCATCATTCTTTTTGCAGGCGTCAGAGAGAGACTGGAAGGTGCTGACATCCCTAAATTCTTAAAGGGTATGCCGATTGTTTTGGTTACCGCAGCACTTCTTTCTATTGCGTTTCTGGGATTTTCCGGACTCAGTTTTCAGTAAGGGAGGTTTGCAGCAATGAATCAGATTCTAGTTTCTATCCTGATTATCGGCGGCATGGGTCTGCTGTTTGGTGCTCTTTTGGGGGTTGCCTCCAAAATTTTTGCTGTTAAGGTCGACGAACGAGTGCCTAAAATTCTGGAGGTTCTGCCCGGTGCCAACTGCGGCGGTTGTGGCTTTGCCGGTTGTAATGCTTACGCCAACGCCTTGGTCGAAGGCGGTGTCCGTCCGAACATGTGTCCTGTAGGCGGTGCCGATGCGGCGGCAAAAATTGCTGAAATCTTAGGCGTAGAGAACGAACAAAAAGAAAAGATGGTGGCTCGGGTTCTTTGTAATGGTAATCCTGAGCGTGCCTTGCAAAAGTATATCTTTGACGGTCCTATGGACTGCCATAGCGCGGCTCGTCTGGGCGGCGGCGAAAAGATGTGTCCTCACGGGTGTTTGGGACTTGGTTCTTGCGTTAAGGTTTGTCAGTTTGATGCTATTCATATTGAAGGCGGAATTGCCGTTGTTGATGTGGAAAAATGCGTTGCTTGCGGTGCTTGTGCGGCAGAGTGTCCGAAAAAGGTGATTAAGATTTTGCCTGCAAG
Organism: Ructibacterium sp.; assembly: GCA_045659345.1. Lineage (GTDB taxonomy): Bacteria > Bacillota > Clostridia > Monoglobales > Monoglobaceae > Ructibacterium. The sequence continues at coordinate 351 of JAZOWR010000198.1, read as the reverse complement.
AAGCAAATACACCATCACCTGCAAATCTGTGGAAAAGGGTAAGCTTACCCGTCACGATTGTCAGGTCGGCTGTATCGGCTGCGGTATCTGTGCCAAGGCTTGCCCCAAGCAGGCTATTACCGTCAAGGATAACCTTGCAGCCATCGACCCAATGAAGTGTGTCAACTGCGGCATCTGTGCAAAAAAATGTCCGCAGCACGCCATTAACCATGTGGATCATTTGGGTGTTCACTGGGTGCTCCCCCCTAAGGAAGCATCGAATGCATAGAACAAAAGCTCTGCTTAGCCAGAGTAGCAGAATGATGATAGACACTTTTTGTGTCTATCATCATTTTTTCTTTCATCATAACT
>JAZOWR010000197.1:0-2580 GCA_045659345.1 Ructibacterium sp. | reverse complement strand
AGTTGGTGTCATTCTTTCGTTTTGCGAAAGCGGTGCAGAGATTTCTATCTGTTCTCCTGATAGAAATCCTCAAGACCCAAGGGATTATGTTTGCACCGGATATGCGTTGGATGGACTTTGTCTTAAGGAAAAACGGATGCTAATGCACAGCTCCTGTATCGAGGTAAACGGAAAAGCAATACTCTTTTCTGCACCATCAGGAACAGGGAAGAGTACACATACCGGTCTATGGAAAAAATATATTCCCAATACAGAGTATATCAACGATGATACCCCTATGCTTCGCCTTGATAGAGACGATGCAGTTTATGCATGCGGCACTCCATGGAGCGGTAGTACCAGACTGAATCAGAACAGACAGGCACCTCTTGCAGCGATTGTTTTGCTTTCCCGAGGAGAGAAAAATTGCATAAACCGCGTTAGTGGCATGGATGTCTTTGCAAGAATCCTGGGTGAAACTCGTAAGTATCCCTTTCGCGAAAGTATGGACTATGCAGCAAACCTCTGTGCAGAGCTAATGGAGCGAGTTCCAGTATATGATTTATCTTGTGATATTTCAGAGGATGCTGTTCGTGTAGTCTATGAGGCGTTGGGTCTATGAGGATTGAAAATGGAAAGGAGTCGATTCCTATGAGAAGAATTTTGGCTATGCTGTGCATATGTGCCATGGTAATGAGCACGGTTGTATGGGCAGCTGGTGACTTTCCGGATCTGCCGGAAGGGCATTGGGCATATATTGCGGTAGATAAAATGGTCAATGACGGCAGAGTCAATGGGTTTCCGGATGGAGAATTCAAGCCGGACAACCTAGTGACTCGTTGGCAGTTTGCCAAGATGGCAGGCGGTAATCCCGATGCCATGACTAGTCCTGACAGAGAGGCAACAAGAGATGAAGCGGTTCTTTATCTGTGGGAACGCGCGGGCAAACCTGCTGGAGTTGCTCCCGGAGCCATTACTCAAAAAAGCGATACCCCTGAGGCGGTTGCCTGGGCGTATAGTACAGGTATTATGCAGGGTGATGACGGTTTGAATCTGCGTCTGGATTCCACCCTCAGCCGTGCAGAGGCAGCCTGCCTGATTGTTCGTGCAGAACAGGAATTAACTGCCAATGTTGCATTTAAAGATACAGTAAAACCAATTTTATTAGAGCGTATCTGGAATGCGATGCAAACCGGAATTGCATACGAACCAGAAAAGACGATTACCAATGGAGAATTGGCACGACTGGCATTGCAGATTGCCGGAGGCATTGAGATTCCCACCTATCTTGGGTTGAAAGAAGAACCGAAGTTCACAGGTACATATGCTAAAGATGTACAATTGGCTTGCCAGGATTGTTGGGGAACAGAAAATGCTACGGAAGCGTTCATGAATGAACCCGTAACCATGCAGAATGCGGTTGCGGCACTCAGTTTTTATACCATGAAACAGGCAACCGGAGGTTTAAGTTTTAATCAAAAATCTTCTTATGATGATGCAACGCTAAAGACCCCAATGGGAAAGCTGGGATTGCATTTTGCAAACTATAACGGCATCTTTTTAACGGCAGAGAATCAATTGGATGCCAGTCGCAAAGCAACGATAAAGGATCTGTCTTGCATACTTTTGCAGTTGGATGAGATTGTGGGGCTTAGCCGTACCTATGGAAAGAATGGTCACAGTCCTATCTTGAAGCAGGAATATCCTTGGCCGTCTACGGCGTCTCAGTATGCATATATTTTAGAGGAAATTCCATCTTCTAGTTACGAAACACCCTTAATGGCATCAGCTTATCCTGTGGATGCGTATGACTTTGCTCGTGATTTTGCGCCTACGATGGCTGATTTCTTGAACCGAGTTTCTCAGACCTTCCCAGAATCGGTTAGAATAAAGTGGACGCTGTATCCATCCTTGGTTGCCAAAAAGGGAAACGAGGCTGTGATTCGTGCAAGATTAGAGATTCTTGATAACCCCGAAGAATTGACACTAAACCAGATTATCCCCAATCATCAATTTACAGAGACCTATATGGGGGACAATTTCCTGGTAGATATTACAACCGGAAACCGCGTGGGTGATGTTGTTATTGATATAGACCAATATCAGGCGCTGCGTGCATTTGTAGGAAAGGACTGAAAAATTCATGAACGAGGAATTTAACCTCGGTAATATCATAGGACTGCTGTTACCGAGATGGCCATTGATTTTAATATGCACCATTTTGCTTGGAGCATTGTCGTTCTTTTATTCTGCTTTTTTAATTACGCCGGTGTATGAAGCAGGCGGTACCCTGTACATTTCCGGTGATACGGACGAAATTATTAGAGATGCCAATTTGAGCGATCTGATGCTCTCTCAGGAGCTTGCCAAGACCTACGGACAGATTCTCAGCAGTAATACCTTTTTTAAAGAGGTTGCAGAGAAAAGCAACACTGATTATACTTATGATCAGATTCAGTTGATGACCAGCATCACGAATATAGAAGAAACGGGAATCCTTTATATCACGGTAAGAAACGCCGATCCATCAATAGCATACAGACTTACCAATATTATTTTGGATCTCGCTCCGGCGGAGCTTGAGCGTGTGGTTGTCCGTGG
>JAZOWR010000196.1:0-6325 GCA_045659345.1 Ructibacterium sp. | reverse complement strand
AATCGGATACCAATTACCGTGATATTATCCCGTCCGCCCCGCCGATTTGCGGAGTCAATCAATTCTGTCACCATATTTTTTGCATTTGCGCTCTTGCCTAGTATTTCCTGAATCTCTGTATCGGTCAGCATCGAGCTGAGTCCGTCACTGCACAGAATCAGTACATCCCCCGCAAAATATTCATATTCAAAAATATCTGCCTCGGTGTGAGGATCTGCCCCAATGGCACGGGTGATAATATTCCTTTGCGGATGATTGCGTGCCTCCTCCGGAGTAATGGTGCCGTTTGCCACCATCTCCTCTACCACCGAGTGGTCTTTGGTAATCTGCACAAGCTCCTTATCCCGCATGACATATGCCCGGCTGTCACCCACATTGGCAATATATACCGACTCCGGGCAGACTGTGGCGGCGACTAGGGTCGCTCCCATGCCCCTCTGTCCCTGATTGAGTATCGCCATTTCACAAATCCTGCGATTTGCAAGCTCTACCGCACGGCTTAACATTTTAGGCGGCTCATGCAGTTCAGGATCCTTAAGAAGTTCTTCTGCCACAAATTGTACGGTCCGCTGACTGGCAACCTCGCCGGCATTATGCCCTCCCATGCCATCAGAGAGAACACAAAAACCAAGGGGCTGACCATCCTCAAATCCGTGCAGGCAAAAACTGTCTTCGTTCAGGTCACGCACCTGTCCTTTGTCACTTGCACCATAGACATCCAACACCATGGCAAACACCTCTTTTCTTACTTCCCTATTTCCCTTTTGCAGCCCGGAGCTGCCCACAAGCAGCCCGAATATCTGCGCCCATCTCTCGCCGAATGGTAGCCGTAATTCCGCTGCCCTCTAAAATCTTGCAAAAGCTTTCTATGCTCTGCCTGCTCCCTTGTTTAAATCCGGTCTCCTTAACAGGATTCACCGGAATCAGGTTCACATGACAGAGCATGCCTTTGAGCAGTTTTACAAGACGCTCAGCTTCTTCCGGGGTATCATTAACCCCTTGAATCAATGTATATTCAAATGAAATTCTTCGATTTGTTTTTTCAATATAATATCGGCAAGCATCCAAAAGTTCATGTATCGGATACCTACGGTTCACCGGCATGATTTGCGATCGTTTTTCATCGGTTGCCGCATGGAGCGATACCGACAAAGTAATTTGCAGATTTCTGTCTGCAAGCTCTTTCATTCTTGGAACCAGACCGCATGTAGACAAGGAGATATGTCGATGCCCAATGCATAACCCCGCCGGATGATTCACCGTTTCCAGAAACCGCATAACATTTTCATAGTTATCCAGCGGCTCACCAATGCCCATCATCACGATGTTGGAAATCCTCTCTCCCAAATCCTGTTGTACCGTCATCACCTGTCCAATGATTTCTCCGGCAGACAGATTCCTGACCTTGCCGCCTCTGGTAGAGGCACAAAAAGCACACCCCATGGCACATCCTACCTGAGAAGAGATACAGATGGTATAGCCATGATGATACTTCATCAAGACGGATTCAATAAAATTTCCATCATCTAATTGTAACAGATATCTGCAGGTTTCGTCAATAGAGGAACTGTATTTTTCCGCAATTGTAAGATTGCCGAGAGAATACCCCTCCTTCAATTTCTCCCGCAGGGATTTGGAAAGGTCGGTCATCTCATCAAAGCAGCTTACGCCACGGTAGAGCCAAGTAAAGATTTGCTTTGCACGGAATTTAGGCTCTCCCAGCTCCTCCTGAACTAACCGTTCCAGTTGGTCATAAGTATAATCTTTTAAATTTTTCATCTCTTTTTCCTTAATTTTGCAATATAAAATCCGCTGCCGCCGGTCAGATGTGTCAACAGCTGTTGCTCCTCTTCCAAAACAAACTCCGGATGCTCCTTTAAAAACCATAGTACCTGTTCCTGATTTTCCTCTTGCAAAATGGTACAGGTAGAATACACCAAAACACCATTGGTCTTGAGATAGCTTCCGGCATGTTCCAAAATTCTACGCTGAATCCTGCACAATTCCCAAATATCTTCGCTTTTGCGTTTCCATTTGATATCCGGCTTTTTATGTATCACACCAATGCCGGAACATGGCACATCTGCAAGCACGCGATCGAATGAACCCTCCCATTCAGGTTCCGGCTCGGTTGCGTCCTTGATCTGTGTCTGCACACAAGAGATTCCCAACCGCTCTACCGCATGTGCAATCAGCGGAATTTTATGGGGATGAATATCACAAGCAACCACCGCGCCCTGATTTTCCATTCTTTCTGCAATAAAGGTGGTTTTTCCGCCGGGAGCAGCACACAAATCCAGTATTCTCTCGCCGCTTTGGGGGTCAAGCGCTGTCACTGCCGCCATGGAAGAAGTATTTTGGATGGTATAAAGACCCTCCTGATACGCCGCAGAACGGTCTATATTGATTGCCCCATGCACACGCAAGCAATAGGGGCTATCCTCTGAAATGGTGGCAGAAATCCCCTCCTGTGCCAAGCGTTGGGCCAGAGCTTTTGCCGTTGTCTTTAACAAATTTACCCGCAAGGTAACCGGATGGGGCTTCAGGCTTGCCGCCAGAATCTCTTCGCAGGTTTCCTTTCCATATTGCTCTAACAATTTTTCAGTCAGCCACAAGGGACAAGAATACCAAACACTGAGAAACTCCGTCGTTTCCTCAGGATAGGCAATCTGTTCCTTTTTTCGTGACACATTACGCAGCACCCCGTTCACAAAGCCGGTCGAAGCACCTTTGGAATACTTGCGTGCAAGCTTTACCATCTCGTTGCATGCGGCACTGTCCGGCACCTTATCCATCCTGAGAATCTGGTAGATACCAAGACGCAATATCCCATGAATCCAGGGACTGAGTTTTTTAAGTTTCACACTGGAAAATTGCTCTATTACATAGTCAAGCAACAGTTTATTCTGCACCGTACCCAAAAACAACTCGGTGGCAAATCCTCTGTCTGCTAAAGGTACACCCTGCTTTCCCAGCAGATGTTTCAATTCCTGATTGGAATATGCATCCTCGGTTTCGATACGGTACAAGGATTTGAGTACCAACTCCCGTGTATTTGCCATCAGTCTCTTCTCCTGCCCCCAAACAGCAAAATCAACCGCAACAAACTCAAAATAGAGCTAACTGCCGCCGCGACATAGGTCAATGCCGCCGCACGGAGCACCGCCGACGCACCTTTGATTTCGCTATGGTCTAAGATATTTCTGTCACGCAAAGTTACCAATGCCCGCCGGCTCGCATTAAATTCTACCGGCAGAGTAATCAATTGAAACAATACCGTAGCAGAAAACAGAATGATTCCCAGATCAATCAGGGTGGGGAAAAACCCGCCCGCTCCGGCAAAAAACACACCGATGAGCAAAATCGGCATCGATAAACCGTTGCAGATATTCACAAGCGGAACAATGCTGTTGCGCACACGAACAGGCGCATATCCCTCTGCGTGCTGAATGGCATGGCCTACCTCGTGGGCGGCAACACCAATAGCACCCACTGATTTGCTGCTATAGGTGGAATCAGACAGCCGGACCACATTGGCTTTTGGGTCAAAATGATCACTTAAATTGCCGGAAATCCGCTCGACCTGAACCTGATACAGACCATTCATATCCAGTATCTTCCGGGCAACATCTGCACCGGTATAGCCAAAGCGATTCCAGACCTGCGAATATTTACGAAAAGTTCCATTTACATTGCTCTGTGCCCAGAGAGATAAAATCACTGCCGGGATCAATACTATAACAGTCCAGTCAAAATAAAAGTAAAAAGGCATGACAGCTCGCTCCTTATTCTAAAATAGTTCCAACCGCAATGGTATGTCCGTTGAGGTAGTCGGCAACACGCATCCGTTTGCTGCCTTGCATCTGAATTTCATCAATCAACAAAGTTTCTCCTCCGCCGCACGCAACACGAATACCGGTTTTATCAGCAGAGAGAATGGTACCGGGTCTACCCTCGGCATCCTCACCCTTGATAGCGTGGATGATCTTGAGGGTTTGACCCTCATAGAAACCAAAGCTTAGCGGCCAAGGATTGGTTCCCCGCACCAAGTTCCGGATACTCTCGGCATCCTTGCTCCAATCAATGTGTCCTGTTTCCTTGCTGACCATTGGTGCATAGGTTGCCAGCGCTTCTGTCTGCGGTTCTCTGGGAACATCTCCTAATGCGATACAATCTATGGTTTCTCCAAGCAACCGGGAACCCATATCCGCCAGTCGTTCAAAGAGTTCGCCTGCGGTTTCGTCCTTCCCAATGGGTGTTTCTGCCCTGAGAATCATGTCCCCGGCATCCAGCTCCTCTGCCATATACATAGTCGTAACGCCGGTTACCGTTTCACCATTGATAGTGCTCCATTGAATCGGTCCTGCTCCACGATATTTGGGGAGCAACGATGCATGTACATTAATACAGCCGTATTTGGGAAAATCCAGAACATAGCCGGGCAGAATTTTGCCATATGCCACAACAACAATCAGTTCCGGCTGCAATCGTGTCAATTCCGGAAGAAACGCCTCGTTTTTCAAGGTTTGCGGCTGAAAAATGTCAATTCCGTGTTTCATCGCCGTTTCCTTCACGGGCGGCGGCAGAAGCTTATGACCTCTGCCCTTAGGTTTGTCCGGCTGTGTCACCACGCCTGCAATCTCATGTCCGTCTGCAATCAACCGCTCTAAACACGGGACTGCAAAGTCCGGAGTTCCCATAAACAAAATTCTCATTTTTTACCGCCTCCAATATGCCTTTATCATAGCATACCTATTAACAATTGGCAAGGTATATTTTATGAACTTTTTCAAAAGAAATACTATACAATTGCAGAAAAATGTGGTATACTGATTCTTACAAAAAATGAATGAGGTATGAATCATGCTTGCAATTATTGATTACGGTGCGGGTAATCTCCGTTCCGTCCAAAAAGCCTGCGAGGCCGTGGGCTCAAAGGCACATATTACATCCGACCCCAAGGAAATCCTTGCCGCAGATAGGGTGATTCTTCCCGGCGTGGGGGCGTTTGGCGACTGTATGCAGAGCCTTTTAGACCACAATCTGGTTGAAACCATCCATCAAGCAGTGGCACAGGACAAGCCGTTTCTTGGCATCTGTCTTGGCATGCAATTGCTTTTCTCGTCCAGCGAGGAATCGCCCGGCGTTGAGGGACTGAATCTATTTCCCGGAAAAATTGTGAGGATTCCGGAGTGCAAAGGACTTAAAATTCCGCACATGGGATGGAACTCTCTCTCCTTTACCAAGGAATCACCGCTCTTTTACGGGTTGGAAGCACATCCATTTGTCTATTTTGTCCACTCCTATTATATGCAGCCAAAAGACATGTCTATTGTTTCAGCAACCTGTGACTACTGCGAAACACTGCCGGTGGCACTGAGTCATAACAATGTATTTGCTACCCAATTCCATCCGGAAAAAAGCGGTGATGTTGGGCTTACCATCTTAAAGAACTTCACCCAAATGGGAGGTGGCTTTTAATGTACGCAAAGCGAATTATTCCATGTCTGGATGTGCATAACGGACGCGTGGTTAAAGGGGTCAACTTTGTCAATCTGCGAGATGCAGGCGATCCGGTAGAGATTGCCAAGGTCTATAACCTTGCCGGTGCAGACGAGCTAGTATTTTTAGACATCACCGCTACCCACGAAGCACGCGCCACCGTGTTAGATATGGCACGCCGAGTTGCAGAAACCGTCTTTATCCCATTTACCATTGGAGGCGGCATCAAAACCGTGGAGGATTTCCGTCTACTCTTAAAGGAGGGTGCAGACAAAATCTCCATTAACTCTTCCGCCATTCGAGAGCCGGAACTCATCAGCCGCGCCGCCGATAAGTTTGGCAGACAATGTGTAGTGGTGGCAATAGACGCTAAGCGCCGCTTCGATGGCAGCGGTTGGAATGTCTATGTCAACGGCGGACGGATTGATACCGGACTTGACGCCCTGGAATGGGCAGTCAAAGCCGATCAAATGGGTGCAGGTGAAATTCTGCTCACCAGCATGGATTGTGACGGTACCAAAGCCGGCTATGATTTGGAGCTGACCCGAACGATATCTGAACATGTTTCGATTCCCGTCATTGCCTCCGGCGGTGCAGGAACCATGGAGCATTTTAAGGATGCCTTAACTGAGGGCAAAGCAGACGCCGCCCTTGCCGCATCTCTCTTTCATTTTAAAGAGATTGAAATTAACAGCCTGAAAGCCTATTTACAAAAGGAAAATGTCCCTGTACGATTGTAAAAAGATAGACGATGCAAACACAAAGAACAAAAAAATTACACAAAGCTGACGCATTGTGGAAATTTTCTTATAACAAGGTTTTT
>JAZOWR010000195.1:0-3507 GCA_045659345.1 Ructibacterium sp. | reverse complement strand
GAAATAACCGACTTCAACGATACTGTTATTATAGAAGGAAACGGGCTAAACAGCGCGAATTATAACTTTTTCTTTGATTTGCCCAAGTACCCTGCCGACGCCATAATAAAGCCCGTTTTCGTAAACTGCACCCCTGATACTATGGACGATCAGGCTCCCGGAAAAACACTGGGCAAGCTTAATCTGACTCCTAAGCTTAAATGGAAAAACGACACTGTAAATGATGATGTTTACGTAAGTCAGCCGGACGGAGATGTCAGCGTTTATGACTTAAACCACAGGAATCACAGCGGCGTCTGCTACATAAACAGAGGATACAGTAAAGTACAGTCCGAAAGTTCAGACTGCGCCGTTATGGACTGCACTAAATACGTTGAAGATGAGTTTTACTGCGAAACCTCCGGATATGATACATGGCTGAAATTTGACAATCCGGAGGCAGACGGCTCGGAAGGCAAATATCTGGTCTGCCGGTATAACTCCGATTCTCAGACTGATGTTGTCAGAGGAATGCTGCACGGATACATTTTGACGTTTAAGGGAACTGAATGATTGCAGATCTCAAATATTCTCAGGATACGCCCTCGGCTTTGAAATTCTACCGGGGGATTGTCGTGGACAACAACGACCCGGAAAAGTACGGCAGAGTCAGAGTAAAGCTGTTTGGATTAAATAACCATGAGGCAATAGACAACCTGCCGTGGGCCGAAGTGATGCAGCCCTGCGGCTTCGGTCTGATTTCCGGCGTGGGCTTGTCGGCTGTACTTAAGCAGGGAACCTGGGTTTATGTGATTTTCGAGGATAACAATCCGGAACGGCAGATAGTCATAGGCGTTTCCACCGGCATAAACGAGATGCGTTCAGACGGTTTCACCGATCCCGACAATAAGTATCCCCTGCAAACGGCAATAGGACTTTCGGATTTCGGTCAGTGCTGCATCAATGATTTCAGCCTTGATAATAAAGGACTCACGGATACCGATATGTCCTCGCATGGCGTGATGTTCAACTGCCAGACTTCGGTATCCGATGAAAAATACCGCGATTCATGGCTTCTGAGAACTGAAAAGGGCATCCTGATAGAACTCGATGACCACGATACCCGATTCAAAATCACACATCCGGAAGGCACTACGGTCAGCGTGGATTCGGACGGAACAGTTAAAGTAAGTTCGGTTAAGGATATAATCCTCAATGCCAAAAAGGACTTAGAGGTTAATGTTCTGGGAGATTTCAAGGTTAATGTGGACGGTTCCCTGAAATGCGACATTCTGAAAGATTTCAATATGTTCTGCAATCAGTCTCTGAACTGGACTGTTAATCAGTCAGTGAACTGGAACGTTAAAAATTCCGTTAATTACGATATTAAGAACTCCATGAATTTCACGGCGAAGGAATCCTTTAACGTCAAAACGGCTAATGTATCTTACAGAGTTTCGGACACATATCACGTTTCTTCGGTTAACGTGAAATTCTCGGCATCTGATTCCGTTAAGGTCAATACCGGAAGAATAACCTCTAATTCATCAAGAGGTCTCATAAAGGGAACGAACATCATCACACAGCAACGAGTAAATCTGAACACCCACCGGCATAAGAGATCGGGGTCTCCCCGGAAACCGTCATAAGGTCTTGATCTTGGCTTCGATGCCGGAAATTTTCAGTTCTATAGCCTTGAGGCAGGTTTCGACCTGCTTCTGTGTGAGTTCTATGCTTTCCGAACATCTGCTCACGTTTGTATTTGCCGTTTCGATGTCTTTCTTCATTCTGCGGCATTTAACAAAGCACGTGTATATCGAAACTATAAACCCTATAATTGTAAGACAAAAAATTACAATTAAAATGTTATTATACTGGCATAAAAAATCGTTTACATTACATAAGATATTTTCCATTGTCGCTCCCCGAATAATATGTGTTCATGCGAAACCGGATGTTCCATTTGTTCTGAATTTCCGTGAGAATCCTGTTTTTCTGGTCTAATGACATTTCGGAAGAATCCTCCGGATTATAATCATCGCTTCCGTGGTCAAAGCTCCCGATGCACAGGAAGTCCGTAAAATCGGTTTCCGAACTGTCTGAACTGTACATCTTGTCCGTGAGTTCCCGAATATTGTCGAAGTTCTTGGCGTCAGCAAAAGGAGCCAGAGCGATGCACAATGCCATAATCATATCGTCATGGAATCCGTCATCAGCCTGAAACTTGCCGTTTTTGAGAACAAACGTATTAAATTCCTTTATGGTATTTATATCATTGATGATAAGTTTTTGATTGTCTATGAGCAGTTTCAGGGTATCCAGAATTAAAGCTCTGTTCTTTACGTTGGTTCTGAATCCGGCTTCGACTTTTGTTTTTGACTGATTCTTATAAACATTAAACGTTTTTTCAAAGTACAGGTTTTCGTACTCGTAATCTGTATGGAGAACCGTATTTGCGTAGGTTCCGGCACCATCGTTGTTTTCGATGATCATAAAGGCTTCATTGTACCATTTGCCCCATTCATACAGGTATGCCGGCATTTTCTGGAAGTTTTCATCGGGAAGCTTGGCAGCAGCGACTTCGACAAACGGGAATGTGGTTACATCAATAACCTGTATGCTGAAGGAGTCCGTGCCATACTTGGCAGGGTCAACGCCCATAATGTACTTATGATGCGGCTGCGGTTCCTCGAACACGTTCAGCCTGTTAGAGAGGATTGTTTCCGGGTCTTTTGCCTTGAAACGCTTGATGGAGTCTGAGCTTATCAGTGTATGAGAAGAACCCAGAAACGAGCAGGCGTAGTTTTGCAGGAATACCTGAAGTCCGTCCTTGGAAATCACTTTATCCTTAAACTCGTCGGGACTGATTCTGTTTCCCTTAGTGTTATATCTTGGAACTTCACGCCAGTCCATTTCAAATAAGGCATAATTATTAGACGGTTCATCTATTGTAACATCAAACTTGCCTTCTCTGGCGTCTTTGATGTTCAGTATCTTTTTATTAAGGCTGTCTATCTGTTCCTGCGTCAGATCATAGAGGATTTTTCTCTTTCTTGCCCCTTCCACAAGGTCATAGAAGTGGTTCATGCCGTGCGGGGTACTGATAAAGATGTTCTTTTTCCATGACATAGCTGACTGCGACGGCAGAATGGCATCGCATGTATCGTAGAACTTCTGAGCCGATACCCATGCAACTTCGTCCATCACCAGAAGAGACAGGGAGAATCCTCGGAAGGCGTCAGTTCCGGGAGCGGAGGTCAGGATTCTCATCTTAAGCTCGGACTCGATTGTGCTCTTAGTCCATGACGTTATACCCTGCCGAAGCCACATAGGGAGGGAGAGGAATATTTCCTTGATATTGTTAAGGAATTCCATAGCAAGGTTCTTTTTGTTGGCGCAGATGCCTACGTTAAGGTCATGGTTAAAGTTGAAGTGCCATGCTATGAATATCGCCACCGTTACCGTTTTGCCTTGCGATAAGAAATAGTGCGCAAGTTTTCCCACCGTCGTCGTTTTTCCCACGCCGTT
>JAZOWR010000194.1:0-5676 GCA_045659345.1 Ructibacterium sp. | reverse complement strand
ACAGAATCATAAAGATGATGATTGACAATCCCGGTGTTTTGCAATCCGATTTTGTGAAAATGTTTGATTCGCTTATACAAAATGATGTGCGAGAAAAATTATACTTTATGGAGAAAGCCGGAAAGATAGAAAGAATAAAATCAGGAAGAAGTTATTCTTTACATTACAAGCAGTAATACATCAAAGGGGGTGATGCCGTAAAAAAATTACGGCAAGATCAGCAAGACAAAACACAAAAGGGAGATGACGGAATGAGAGTAGGATTATATCCACGGGTTTCAGGACACGAACAAGAGGACAATTATTCGATACCTGACCAAATTGACAGAATGACGAAGTATTGTGAATCAAGGGATTGGATGGTGTATAAAATTTACACAGACAGCGGATTCACAGGCTCAAACATGGAAAGACCGGGGCTTCAAGATATGATGAAGGATGTTGAAAACGGCAAACTGGATATGGTGCTTGTGTATAAGTTGGACAGGCTTTCCCGAAGCCAGAAAGACACACTGTATTTGATTGAAGATGTTTTTGACAAGCACGGTGTTTCGTTTACATCTATAACTGAAAACTTTGACACATCAACACCTTTCGGCAAAGCCACACTTGGAATGTTGGCGGTTTTCGCCCAACTGGAACGGGAAAAAATAAAGGAAAGAACGATGGCAGGAAAAGACGGAAGGGCAAAGGAAGGAAAGTGGCACGGCGGAGCGTGGTTACCTATTGGCTATGATTATACGGACGATGTGCTTGTACCAAACGAATATGAAGTGATGCAGATTAAAGAGATTGCAGACCTATTCTTGAAGCGAACCCCCGTTCGCACGATTGCCGATATGGTGACAGAAAAAGGATACAGCCACAAGCACGGCACTTGGGAAGCAAAAACCATCCGCAGGGTGCTGGCAAACCCATTAAATATTGGAATGGTTAAACACCGTGACAAGTGGTACAAGGGAACGCACGAACCTATCCTTGACAAAAAGACATTTGATGCCATTCAAGTGATTATGGAAGAACGAAAGGCGAAGTACGGTACACACAGACCAGCGGTGAAATCTTTACTGGTTGGATTTCTGTATTGTAAGCATTGCACTGGGCGATATGCAAGGACTAACAACGGACACGGCTTGCTATATTATAGTTGTTATTCTCGCAACAAAAAGACAAAGAAAATGATTGTAGACCCGAATTGCCAGAACAAAAATTACAAAGCAGAAGAATTGGAAAATGTAATTATCCAAGAAGTGAAGAGGTTGGCTGTTGACCCAGACCGCATTGAACAAGTCAGAGAAAATCGCCCGGTCAGTGATGTAGCGGAAAAAGCTGCCGCCATCAAGACGGAAATCGAAAAGATAGAATCACAGATTTCAAAAATGATGGACTTGTATGCTTTGGGGACTATCGACATTGATGTGATTTCGGAAAAGGTTGGTGGACTGAATACAGCAAAAACGGCACTGACAAAAGAACTGGATTCAATGAGTGTGCCAGACACGAACGATGTAATGACAACAGAGCAGATCAGAAGCGTTGCGGCACTGATGAAGGATGATTTGCCGCTTGAAGATAAGCGGAACATTTTGCAATCCCTGATTTACTATATCGAGATTGACAATGACAATATCATCATTCATTGGAAGTTCTAAAAAGGGGGCGGGGCTTAAACCCTTGCCCGGATTAGTTTTACCCCGTGTGCCATATAGGGACAATGGCTTTATCCAGTGGTCTTATATGGCACACACCCAAACCATTATTCATTATTAGTATTAACATACCACATATTTATTATTAGGCGGTGAATTTGGATGAAAACAGCAGAAGAAATTATTGCATATATGGAAGCGGAACTTGCCGAAGCATACGAAATGCACGATGCCGCCAAAGGCAAGGATGCGGCACAAGCTTTGGCTTATATGTTAAAAGCAACAACCATTTTGCAGTTGCTTGAAGAAATCAAAGAAACAAATTAAAAAACAAGTGAAATTTGATTTGTTATTTCACTTGTTCGCAAAACAAAAAAGCACCGCCTGAAATTGGGCGGTGCTTTGTTTATGCTCGTTATACACACCGTGTACAAATTACACAAATAAATTGCCTGAACTTTGGCTATTCTGCGAATTGTTTTTCGTGTACACATTGTGTATAATATAGACAGTCCAAGGGGGTAAGGCAAACAAAGTCACGCAATAGCAAACATATAATCAGAGGTGTTGCGAATGACTATTGAAATTAAGTTCGTTATAAAGATTGAAAAAAAGAAAGGCTCTGCAAAATCCCACAAAGGAAAATCACAAAGCCAATCCCAAACCGCAATCATTATAAACCAAAAGTAACTTAATGTCAAGCCCCCTTGGACAACAAAATATGAAAGGAGAAAACACAATGACAGTATTCGCATTCACCATTCTGCACACGGACAAGAACGGCAAAATCATTGACATTAACGAAAACCAAGAACGATATGTACTCGCCGCAACCGAGAAAGAAGCCGAGAAGAAGTTGGACGAATACCGCAAGAAAATGGTCAGCGAAGGTTTCTGCGATTTCATCGTTTGGCCTAACCCCACCGTTGAATTGGAAAATGTAATCATCTGACAATAAGGAAGGAGAAACGAATATGACTATTACTCTTCGGGGCAAACACACAGACAAGGCCATTGTTATCACCGATGTCACAAGTATTACGCCCGATGTCAAATGTCTCGGCGTTACTGGTTTCGATATCCACTATACCGATGGCACTTTCAATGTCTATTCCAACAAATCTTGGGATTTGGTTTCCGTAAATATCTAATCAGCGAAAGGATGATAAATAATGACATTCAAAGAGTTGCGGGAACGGTCAGGGATGACCCGTCAGGAATTTATGGAATTCTTCGGCATTCCATACCGCACAATCCAAAGTTGGGAACTGGGTGACAGGAAATGCCCACAATATGTGCTTGATCTGATGGAATACAAACTGCGGAAAGAAAACATCATAAAATAAAAAAAGAGGGGGACAAGCCGGAAAGCCTGTCCCCCTCTTATCTTTCGTTATTTTGCCCTTTTGGGGCGTTTTTGCTTCTGATAGGGTTACAATACTACCCAGCCAGAAACATACAGCGCAACCGGCTTCTTGCCCACATTGCTTGCCTTGTTCGTGACACGGTATCTGCCGTTCACTTTCTCGCCGTCATACAGATAGAAAGTCCCGGTGCGGGTCAAGGCAGCTTTGCCGGAACTGGACAGGTACAATTTGCCCTTGTTCAGCTTGATGGAATCCCCAGCCTTCGGCGTGGCGGGCTTGGTGGTTTTGGCGGCGGTCAGCTCGTTGACCTTCTTCTGCACAGCATCCGCATCATAACCAGCGGCGGCAAGTTTCTTCTTGCGGTCTTCGCCGTTGCCCCACTTGCCGTCAAGCACTTCCTGTGCAATCACAGCAATGCTTTTCTTCTTCGTGGCGGTCTGCTCCGCATCGTACTTCGGCACACCGTAGCCACGAATATATTTGCCGTTCACAGCAATGATTCTGCGCTCAACCGCACAATTCTTGTTGCCCTCAATGACCGTGATTATCACGCCAGACACCTTTTCCACAATGCCGACATGGTTTGCCCTGCCCACATTGTCACCCTTGCCGTCATCTTCCCAATCATAGAAGATAATGTCACCGGGGCTAGGCTTTCTGCTGTCGCTTTCAGCCCATGCGCCCTTTTTCTTGAAAAGGTCAATCATCTGGGGGCAACCGCATTCCGTAGGAATAATGGCGGTATAACCCAATTTGATTGCCACAGCGGAAACAAAGGTTGCACACCATTCATCGGTATATTTCACCTTGTAGCCCCTTGCCAGCGGCTTGTGGGCATTATACACATCAATGATGGCTTTGTGTGTTCCGTTGGATTCCTTGCAACCAATCCACGCCTTTGCCTGTTCAACAACCTTGCTTGCGTATTTTGCCATGATTATTCTTCCCCTTTCGGTTTGTCATAAGTCAAAGCCTGTTTACTGTCACCAAGACCCGCAACAGTGGGGTCATTGATGGCGTTCCAAACGCTCACGAAAACAAGTGCCAGCACATAAGGATTGCTGACAGCACCCAACAGCAAGCTGCCAAGTGCCGCCCATGTGGTCAAATCAGCCGCCGTCAATCCGGCATAGCCCAGAATAGGGGTCAAGATAGCCAAAGCGACCTGAACCCACCATAGCGGGTTTTTTACACGCACTTTCCAGTTGATTTTCATGTGTGTTCCTTCCTTTCTGGCAATTCCATAGTTTCTTCATAAAGCCCGGTTGCAACATCGTTTCCGTGCAATCCATGATAGGCTTTATATTCACGGGACAAGGCTTGCTTTGCATATATGGGACAAAAACCAACTTTCGTCCACTTCTCGTTTTGACGGATAATCTCTGCCCGCAAAAGGCACTGAACGCCGTCACGCAAAGACCGCAAGCCAACAAACCAAAGTGATAGACCGCCAACAACCGCACCCAACAGGAACGGGACAAGCCATCCAATCACCTTATCAATTACAAGCGATTCCATACATCATTCACCGTCCTTCACCATCCAGCCAAGTGTGAACATTTGCGAACTGGTCAGGCTTCCACCGCAAAAAACTTCGGGTGCAACTTGCATGACAGACACATCCGCTTCAAGTTCGCTGTACGGGCGCAGCTCGTCAAGGAATGCGGCGGCATTTTTGGGGTCAAGATTGAACTTGCCATCCCCCATATCTTCGCCGTACTTTTTCAGCAACTCGTCACGCTTTGCCGAATATTCCCGTACTTCATCCGCCAGTTTCTGCCTGTTCCGTGCAATAGCATAGCCAAGCATTCCCGTTTCCTCTGCCTGAACCAGCACAACCAAACTTTCCATCATTTTTGCGTTATTCAGAATCATGTGTTTACACTCTCCGTTCTTTATTGTTGTTCAAGAACAGCAATCCGCCGTTCCAGCCGCTTGATTTTAAGGTGCAACAAGGCTATGAATTCGTCATACATCAAGCCCAATTCCTCGCCCGTTTTGCCTATATCCACATAGCCAGCGAAATCCATACTGTCAAGCCCCGCCGTTGCAAGTGCGCTTTCGACATCCTGTGCGATATAACCAACGTGATACCGCCCGGAAGTGCCTTCGTTGTACTTGAAGCGAACAGGCTCTATTGCATCAAAAAACGCTTCGTATTTATCCGGCAAGGATTCAATGCTGTTTTTAGCATTGCGGTCAGATGTGACCGTTGTGCTTGTGTTGTTCAAATACACGGTAGAACCACAAATCCTTGTGATTGCGGATGTTTCACCGAACCTCACAACACTGTTTGCAAATATGCTATCCCGTTGAACCTGAATCACATCCAAGTGTGTTGTTCCCGTTGTTCCGTTAGTGTCTACCGAATGCAAACTCCATGCAGGCCCATAAGCAAAGGTTGTGCCAGCAAAAATGGCTTTGTGCAAATAAACATCTTTAAAAAACCGTGCGGAAGTATAGAATAGGTGCATTTCGCTGTAATTACTTGACCAGTTATAATTTAGGATGTAGTCAGGTTCATACCCGACTTCATAGTCTGGGTTGGGGTGCATAAACATTATGCAGTTTCCATCTTCCTCAACTCGCAAAGCAAGCCCTTTTGATGAATGATGATACTGTGTGGCTATCGTTCCACGCAATAAACCCCCTTGGTACAG
>JAZOWR010000193.1:0-2438 GCA_045659345.1 Ructibacterium sp. | reverse complement strand
TCCGGCTGTGACCTTCTTCTATTAATGTGTGCTCAACAGCATCCTGAATTTGCTCGACCGTGGGGCGTTCAATCCCCTTTTTTTCAATATAGTCAATAACTTTTTTTGCCAGCTCCATAGAAGTTTGATAGTCTTTTCCTCCGATGGCTTCGGCAGCTTGGTAAATTGCATTTGCAATCTTTTCGATATCAAAAGCTACTTCGCGACCATCACGCTTAACAATAGACTGAATCATTGTTTTACCCTCCGTTTTTCAATGTATTATTGGTTACAGACACAAAAAAATACGCCTAAACATGTCCAGGTGTCTTTTGTTATGCCAAATACTATATGTTGTGATGTGCTGTAAAAGAACAGCGTAGATATAGTATAATCTTGTTGAGTAAGAATGTCAATAAAAAATAGAAAAAAGTATGTTACAATTGTGTTACAAGTGAAAATCTTTGAAATAGTAAGGAAAAACCAGAAATACAAAAACAAAAATCAAAACAATAATAATTTTCCTTAAAAAAAGCGTGACAACTTGTTTTTGTTATGCTACAATAATTTATGTGGCGATATTGCCGAAGAACGAACAAAAGAGGTTTGTATGGTATGCGACTTAAAAGTATTGTGATGCAAGGATTTAAATCTTTTGCAGATAAAATTTATCTTGACTTCAATCCGGGAATCACTGCAATTGTCGGACCAAACGGGTCGGGCAAAAGTAATATTTCGGATGCGATTCGTTGGGTTATGGGTGAGCAAAGCGCCAAATCCTTGCGAGGAAGCAAAATGGAGGATGTCATTTTCTCGGGCACAGAATCAAGAAAACCACTTGGGTTTGCCGAGGTTACTTTGGTATTGGATAATTCCGATCATTATTTTTCTTTGGATTTTCCGGAGATTACGGTAACACGCAGGGTATATCGCAGCGGCGAAGGTGAGTACTATATCAACAAGACACTTTGTCGGTTAAAGGATGTTCATGAATTGTTCATGGATACAGGCTTAGGACGCGACGGATATTCTATCATCGGTCAAGGAAAGATTGATAACATTTTAAGCACCAAGTCGGAGGATCGCCGACAGATTTTTGAAGAAGCAGCCGGTATTTCCAAATATAAATATCGTAAGATTGAGGCAGAGAGAAAACTGACTCAGGCAACGGATAATTTATCCCGTGTGGAAGATATTCTTGGTGAGTTGGGATCTCGGATAGAGCCGCTTCGCCAACAGTCGGAAAAAGCTCGCAAATATCTTTCCTTGCGTGACGAGATGCGTGGTTTGGATATTACCGTTTCTGTCATCAATGCGGAAAAAACAAGAGCAGAGCTTAAAGATTTACAAGGCAGCATTGCCATTCTTGCGGATCAAATTGGGAACATCCGTCAAGAAATGGAAAAGACTGAGGCGGAAATTGTTGGCATGTACGACAGAATGGAAGAGTATGACAGAGAGATTTCGTCATGTCGGGAAGCTGACAGGACAGCAGTTTCTGACATTCATGAAACAAAGAATAAAATCAATCTTTTACTCAGCGATGTAGAACATAATGAGCAAAATATTCTGCGACTGGAAGCAGAAGTGCAAAACAGTATGACAAGCATCGAGGAACTAGATGGCACTGTTGCCGAATACACAGAGAATCTGCACACTTTGGACGCCAAACATCAAGGCATTGCACAAAGCCTGGAAGAACTGACTGAGGAATCTAAAAAAACCGATCGTGATGCGAACGAGAAAAATGATGCCATTGAAAATATTAAGGCAGAGATTATTGATCTTGTTGCAAAGAGCAATGCTCTGCAGGCAAGCTGTTCCAGTTTGGAAGTTTTGACAGATAATTTTCGTCAGATGCAGGTTGCCATCGAACAGGAACTTGCCGGAAAACACGAGAATAAAAACAGAATCATAAATGAAAAAGCAATTACAGAACAAGAAGAGGCAGATTATCAAAAAGAGGTGCAGAAACTTTCTAATGATTTGATTGCCATGGAAAATGAAATCCATGACATAGAAGATGCCTTACATAATATAACAGAAGAACGCAATCGACAGATGTTGTTTTTAGACCAGAAGCTATCCCGCAAAAAGATGTTAGAGGATATGGAGCGGGAGTATGAGGGGTATGCGCGTGGCGTCAAAAGTGTAATGCAAGCATTTCATGCCGGTGAAATTCCCAACAGCAAAATTTATGGTCCGCTGTCTCAGTTAATTAAAACTGAAAAAAAATATATTGTTGCTATTGAAACTGCGTTAGGTGCAACCGGTCAAAATATTGTGACTGAGCAAGAAGATGATGCCAAAACAGCGATTCAATATCTAAAAAGGACCAGGCAAGGTCGTGCGACCTTTTTGCCGTTAAGTGCTATCAAACCTAAAACATTCAATTTGGGTGATGCGCTAAAGCAGAACGGCTTTTTGGCGATTGCGGCAGATGTAGTAGACTGCGATAC
>JAZOWR010000192.1:0-12600 GCA_045659345.1 Ructibacterium sp. | reverse complement strand
ATCATAAAAAGCAATCCCTAGTTTTTCGGCAACCAGTCTGCCGATGTATCTTCCGCCGATGCCAAACTCACGGCTGATGGTGATAATTTTGTTACTCATACATTCGCCTCCCAAAAACAAAGTCTGTGTATCTTCATTATATAACAGATAACCCCAAAGCGCAAGTCTAATCTTTGTGCAACTGTACAAAATTCCCATGTATCAGGTCTTAAGGTGTGGCGAAAAGGGACAAATGTAACAAAAGTGGCAAAAATGCCAATATTTTGAGTTGTTTTTTAAAAAAAATCTTGACACTTTGTGACAACCGTTGTATAATAGATAGGCGTGACAAAGACATACGATGAACCTGAAGGTGGCGAAATGCCGTAAAAACGGTAGTTTCGGGAATTTTGGGGGAGATTGTCCGGTTTAACAAAAACGGGCGGAAAGGTCACACTTTCTATTGCGAATACAGGTCAAGACCCTCTTTCGGTAGTATGCTGATACCGTTTGCGGGGATATTGCGTCTGTATGCTCCCGAACCGTTGTCCCGTTGGAGGACTTGTCGGATTCGGGTTTCATTTTAAGCTCGTGCGAAACGCCCGGCACGGTGTAAATTTTTAAACTTTAGGAGGGTATAGCATGGCAGCAGAAAAAATCAGAATCAGATTAAAGGCTTACGATCACAACCTTATCGACCAGAGCGCCGCTAAGATTGTAGAGACTGCAAAGAGAACAGGGGCAAAGGTTTCCGGACCGATTCCTCTGCCGACCAAGAAAGAAATCGTAACCATTTTGAGAGCGGTTCATAAGTATAAGGACAGCCGTGAGCAGTTCGAGATGAGAACCCACAAAAGACTGATTGATGTTCTGGGACCGACCAACAAGACCATTGATGCATTGAAGCATTTGGACTTGCCGGCAGGTGTTGACATCGAATTGAAAATCTAGTCACAGTTCAAAATCCGGACGGGAACCCAATGACCGGACGGTAAACATTCCTTAATAATAAGGAACCATAAAATTTTGGTCATGTTGGCAATGGTCAACCACTGACCCGCAGGTAAGTTCTTAAAGAACCAATGCTTGTGCAAACAGGAGGAAAGAAAAATGAAGAAAGCAATCTTGGGTAAGAAAATTGGCATGACTCAGGTGTTCACAGAGGACGGCAATCTGGTTCCGGTAACGGTAATTCAGGCAGGTCCTTGTTCTGTTGTCCAGAAAAAGACCGTCGAAGTAGACGGCTACTGCGCAGTGCAGCTGGGCTTTGAGGACAAAAAAGAGAGTCGTTCCAACAAGCCGGAAAAAGGCCACTTCCAAAAAGCAGGTGTTCCGGTTAAGAAGTATTTAAAAGAATTCAAGCTGGACAACGCAGCTGAACTGAATGTCGGCGATGTGCTGGATGTTACTCAGTTCGCAGACGGCGATGTTCTCGATGTTACCGGAACCAGCAAGGGTCACGGTTATGCAGGTACCATCAAAAGATGGGGTACCCACCGCGGTCCGATGACACACGGTTCCCACTATCACAGAGGCCCCGGTTCTTTGGGTGCTTGTTCTGATCCGTCTCGTGTATTTAAGGGCAAAAAGCTGCCTGGTCACTACGGTGTTGACAAGGTTACCATTCAGAACCTCGACCTGGTAAAAGTTGATAACGAACGCAATCTTCTGTTGGTTAAGGGTTCGGTTCCCGGACCTAAGGGCGGATTGCTGGTTGTAAAAAACGCAGTCAAGGTTAACGCCTAAACCGCAGAGAGAGGAGGAAATACAGAATGCCTACAGTAGATATTTATAATGTTGACGGCAAAGTCGTCGGCAGTATGGATTTAAATGAAAATGTGTTTGGCGTTGAGGTTCGTCCCGATGTCATGCACGAAGTAGTAGTAAACTACTTAGCAAATCAAAGACAGGGTACGCAGAGCACCAAAACCCGGACCGAGGTTCGCGGCGGCGGTATCAAACCCTGGAGACAGAAGGGTACCGGCCGAGCTCGTCAGGGTAGTATCCGTGCTCCTCAGTGGGTTGGCGGCGGCGTAGCGCACGGCCCCAAGCCCAGAGATTACAGATACACGCTCAACAAGAAGGTTAGACGCCTGGCGCTGAAGTCTGCACTGTCTTCTAAGGTTCAGGAAAACGAGATTATCGTACTTGATGCTCTTTCCTGCGATGAAATCAAGACCAAGCAGGTTGTTTCTATGCTGAAGAACCTGAATGTCAATGAGAAGGCGCTCATCGTTCTGCCGGAAAACGACAAGAATGTGACCCTTTCTGCAAGAAACATCAAGGGCGTTGACACCACCTATGTTGGTGCAATCAACACTTACGAAGTTCTCAACCACACCAAGTGCATCATCTTAAAGGATGCCGTAACCAAACTTGAGGAGGTGTACGCATAATGTTGGCACACGATATTATCAGAAGACCGATCATTACCGAACAGAGTATGGATCAGGTCGCAGAACGCAAGTACACCTTTGAAGTTGCAAAGGGTGCGAACAAGATCGAAATTAAAAAAGCAATTGAGGAAATCTTTAAAGTACAGGTAGAAAAAGTCACCACCATCAACTACATCGGCAAGCCCAAAAGACAGGGCGTGTTTGTAGGTAAGCGTGCAGACTGGAAGAAGGCTGTTGTTAAACTCAAAGAGGGCAGCAAGACCATCGAACTGTTTGAATCCTAAGAACAGACTACCGAAAAGTAAAGAGAAGGAGATTGAAAAATGGGAATTAAAAAATATAAGCCTACAACTCCGTCCCGGCGTCATATGACGGTTTCCACCTTTGAAGAGATTGATAAGGTAGCACCTGAGAAATCTCTGCTCAGCCCCCTGCCCAGCAAGGCAGGCCGTAACGCACAGGGTAAGATTACCGTTCGTCACCGTGGTTGTGGTGCAAAAAGAAAGTATAGAGTCATTGACTTTAAGAGATACAAAGACGGCATGAATGCAACCGTTCTTTCTATCGAATACGATCCAAACAGAAGTGCAAACATTGCATTGATTGAGTATGAAGATGGTGTTAAGAACTACATCGTAGCACCTCTGGGCCTCAAAAAGGGCGATGTTGTTGTATCCGGTGAGGGTGCAGACATTAAGCCCGGTAACGCAATGGAACTTAAGGACATTCCTGTTGGTACCTTGGTTTACAACATTGAAATGAACCCCGGCAAAGGCGGTCAGTTGGTTCGTTCTGCAGGTGTGACTGCACAGCTTTTGGCAAAAGAGAACGGCTATGCACAGCTGAGACTTCCGTCCGGCGAGGTTCGTATGATTCGGTTAAATTGCCGTGCGACCATCGGTCAGGTAGGCAACACCGATCACTCCAACATCAACATCGGTAAGGCAGGCCGTAAGCGTCACTTGGGCTTTAGACCTACCGTCCGCGGTGTTGTTATGAACCCGAACGACCATCCGCACGGTGGTGGTGAAGGTAAGTCCCCGATTGGTATGCCCAGTCCTGTGACTCCTTGGGGTAAACCGGCTCTTGGTTACAAGACCAGAAACAAGAAAAAGCAGTCTAACAAATTCATTGTTAAGAGACGCAACAGCAAGTAAGGAGGGAATATCATGGGAAGAAGTATTAAAAAAGGACCTTTCGTGGATGCGAAGCTGCTTGCCAGAATCGTGGCTATGAACGAGAAGAATGAAAAGACCGTACTGAAGACCTGGTCAAGATCTTCCACAATATTCCCGGATATGGTTGGACATACCATTGCGGTGTATGATGGAAGAAAGCATGTCCCGGTTTATGTGAGCGAAGATATGGTAGGTCACAAGCTGGGTGAATTTGCTCCCACCAGAACTTACAAAGGTCATGCAGGGGCAAAAACCTCTAGATAATCGAATTTGAGAGATGAAAGGAGTTCAACAGAACATGGAAGCAGTAGCAAAAGTTACACATGTACGCATTGCGCCCAGAAAAGTTCGCGTTGTGATTGACCTGATCAGAAACAAGTCGGTTGGCGAAGCAATCGGTATTCTCAAGAATACCCCAAAGGTTGCAAGCCCCGTTGTTGAAAAACTGCTGAAATCCGCTATGGCAAATGCAGAGAACAACCACCAGATGAATGTGGAAAACCTGTATGTTGCAGAGGTTTATGCAGACCAGGGTCCCACCCTGAAAAGAATTCAGGCAAGAGCACAGGGTCGTGCGTTCAGAATCAATAAAAAGACAAGTCATATTACCATTAAACTTCGGGAGAAGGAATAAGATAGGAGGAAACAGATATGGGTCAGAAAGTTAATCCCCACGGTCTCAGAGTCGGCATTATTAAAGACTGGGATTCCCGTTGGTTTGCTGACAAAAAGAACTTTGGCGACAGTCTTGTAGAGGACTACAACCTCAGAGTGTTCCTCAAGAAGAAACTGTTCCTTGCCGGAGTTGACAAGATTGAGATTGAAAAATTTGCGAACAAAGTTCGCGTATCTATCCACGCAGGTAAGCCTGGTATCGTAATCGGTAAAGGCGGTGCTGAGATAGAAAAACTGAAGAAGGAACTGGAAAAAATGACCGGCAAGACCATCATCTTGAATGTCATTGAGGTAAAGGTTCCTGACATGAGTGCACAGTTGGTTGCAGAGAACATTGCTTCTCAGTTAGAGAGAAGAATTTCATTCCGTAAGGCAATGAAACAGTGCATGGGCCGTACCATGAAGATGGGCGCAAAGGGTATCAAGACCTGCGTATCCGGTCGTGTAGGCGGTGCAGAAATCGCAAGAACAGAGCAGTATCATGAGGGTACTATTCCGCTGCAGACCCTCAGAGCAGACATTGACTACGGTTTTACCGAAGCAAATACGACCTACGGTAAACTCGGCGTTAAGGTTTGGATTTATAAAGGCGAAATCCTCAATGTAAGCGAAAGCAG
Organism: Ructibacterium sp.; assembly: GCA_045659345.1. GTDB lineage: Bacteria > Bacillota > Clostridia > Monoglobales > Monoglobaceae > Ructibacterium. The sequence continues at coordinate 7,755 of JAZOWR010000192.1, read as the reverse complement.
AAATGCTGCCAGAGCTGAGGAGAAAAAACCTGCTCCCAGACGCAGAGAAGGAGGCAGAAAATAATGTTATCACCGAAGAGAGTTAAGCGTAGAAAAGTACAGCGCGGCAGAATGAAGGGCGCTGCACATCGCGGTAACAAGGTTGTATATGGCGAATTCGGTTTGCAGGCACAAAGCCCTGCATGGATAACCAGCAACCAGATAGAGGCAGCCCGAGTGGCTATGACCCGTTACACCAAGAGAGGCGGTCAGGTGTGGATTAAGATTTTCCCCGACAAGCCTGTAACTGCAAAGCCTGCTGAAACCCGTATGGGTAGCGGTAAAGGTTCTCCTGAGTACTGGGTAGCAGTAGTAAAACCGGGAAGAGTAATGTTTGAAATCGGCGGCGTAAGCGAAGAAGTTGCACGCGAGGCAATGCGTCTTGCAATGCACAAGCTTCCGCTTAAGTGTAAGTTTGTCAGAAAAGCTGACCAAGAAACGGAAGGTGATAGTGAATGAAAATGCAAGAGATAAGAGACTTTTCCATACAGGAACTTGAAGATAAAATCAAGGACTTAAAGGAAGAACTTTTTAATCTTCGTTTCCAGAACGCTACCAACCAGTTGGACAATCCGACGCGTATTGTTAGCGTAAAGAAGGATATCGCAAGAGTGAAAACTGTGCTGAAGGAAAAAGAACTTGGTATTAACACAAGTGTAAATGCGTAGGAGGTGTAGAAGATGAGTGAGCGTAATTACCGTAAAACTCGTATTGGCGAGGTTGTAAGTGACAAGATGGACAAAACCATCGTTGTTGCAATCAAAGAGCATGAGAAGCACCCGCTTTACAGCAAGGTTATGAAGCGTACCTACAAACTGAAGGCACACGATGAGAATAACATTTGCGGCATCGGTGACAGAGTTAAAGTGATGGAGACCCGCCCCCTGTCCAAGGACAAGAGATGGCGCCTGGTTGAAATCGTGGAGAAAGCAAAATAAGATCTGTCCCCGTTTCCTAAATGGGTATCGAATATTTGAGATAGGAGGAAGTCCGATATGATTCAACAGCAGACCATTCTTAAAGTTGCTGACAACAGCGGCGCAAAGGAAATTTTGTGTATCCGCGTTATGGGCGGTTCTTTCAGACGCTATGGCAACATTGGCGATGTTATCGTAGGTTCTGTTAAAAAAGCAACGCCCGGCGGTGCTGTTAAAAAAGGTGATGTTGTTAAGGCGGTTATCGTAAGATCGGTCAACGGCGTAAAGCGTGCTGACGGTTCCAGAATCCGTTTTGATGAGAATGCAGCCGTTATCATCAAAGATGATAAGACCCCAAGAGGTACTCGTATCTTTGGGCCGGTTGCAAGAGAGTTGAGAGATAGAGATTATATGAAAATCCTCTCCTTGGCTCCCGAGGTTCTCTAAGATTCCGTATGGTTTTCTTGAGCGGATGTCACAGATGCTTTGATGCGCCTTGCCGTTCTGCGCAGGAAAACCGTGTCAGAATTCTACGAGGATCCGACAGGGGCAGATGCCCTGCCTGATTTGAGAATTCTACCCTTTCAATACTAAAAGGAGGAAAGACAATGGCTAAGATGCACGTGAAAACCGGCGACGAGGTTGTAGTTCTGTCCGGTAAGGACAAGGGCAAAAAGGGCAAAGTTTTGTCTGTTAACCCCGAAAAACGCATGGTTATCGTTGAGGGCGTTTCCATGGCCACTAAACACAAGAAACCCAGAAAAATGGGTGATGTGGGTGGCATCATCAAGCAGGAAACCCCAATCTATGCAAGCAAGGTTATGAATGTTTGTGGAAAGTGCGGAGCACCCAGCAGAGTTGGACGCAAGGTTCTGGAAGACGGAACTCATGTGCGCTACTGCAAGAAGTGCGGCGAAACATTCTAAGTAAAAAAGAAAGGAGGTTTCACTCTACATGAGACTGGAAGAGAAGTATACAAAAGAAATCAGAGACGCTCTGATGAAGAAATATGAATACAAAAGTGTTATGCAGATCCCGAAGCTTGAAAAAGTAGTCATTAACATGGGCGTGGGTGATGCGCGTGAAAATTCCAAAGCCGTTGAGAGTGCTGCCGGTGACCTGACCCTGATTACCGGTCAGAAGGCGGTTATCACAAAGGCAAAGAAATCCGTCGCAACCTTTAAGGTAAGAGAAGGCATGAACATCGGTTGTAAGGTAACCTTAAGAGGCGCGAAAATGTATGAGTTTGTTGACCGTTTGTTTAATGCGGCACTGCCTCGCGTTCGTGACTTCAGAGGTATCAACCCCAACTCCTTCGATGGCAGAGGTAACTATGCCCTGGGTATCAAGGAACAGTTGATCTTCCCTGAAATTGATTACGATAAGATTGACAAGATTCGCGGTATGGATATCATTTTCGTAACCACCGCAAAGACCGACGAGGAAGCACGGGAGCTTCTGACCCTGATGGGTGCACCGTTCACCAAATAATTACCGAATAAGGAGGAGGAAAAATCATGGCAAAAACTTCTATGATTGTAAAGCAGCAGAGAAAGCAAAAGTATTCTACCCGCGAATATAACAGATGCAAGATTTGCGGCAGACCGCATGCATACCTTCGTAAGTTCGGTATTTGCAGAATTTGCTTCCGTGAGCTCGCTTACAAAGGCCAGATTCCGGGCGTAAAGAAAGCGTCCTGGTAAGCCGGCAGATGCCGGACTTGGCGAAAGCCAAGAAGTTGATTGATGAAACAGGAGGACAGGTGGCTGCATGAAAATGCGCGGACAGCCAAACCGGCCTCACGATTCCGACAAAAAGGAGGTTAGAATTATGCATATTACTGATCCTATTGCAGATATGCTTACAAGAATCAGAAACGCCAACAATGCCAGACACACCACAGTAGATATTCCTGCTTCCAACATGAAGAAGGCGATTGCACAAATCCTGCTGGATGAAGGCTATGTAAAGAATGTTGAATTTATCGAAGATAACATTCAGGGCGTTATTCGTATCACCTTGAAGTATGGTGAAAACAAGCAGAAGGTCCTGACCGGATTAAAGAGAGTTTCAAAGCCCGGTCTTAGATCCTACGCTTCTAAGGATGAGCTGCCCAGAGTATTAAAAGGTCTGGGAATTGCAATTATCTCTACATCCAAGGGAGTTATGACAGACAAGGAGGCACGCCGTCAGAATATTGGCGGTGAAGTGCTGGCATTTATTTGGTAAGAAAGGAGGAGAATGCATTGTCTCGTATTGGAAAGATGCCGATTACTGTACCCCAAGGGGTTACCGTTACCATCGGCGCAAACAATGAAGTAACCGTAAAAGGTCCCAAGGGCGAACTGAAACAACAGTTTGCTAAGGATATGATTCTGGAACTCAATGGCGATGTGCTGGAAGTAAAGCGCCCGTCTGAGATGAAAGAGCACAAGTCCCTGCACGGTCTGACCCGCACCCTGCTCAGCAATATGATTGTTGGTGTTACTGACGGTTTTAAGAAGGAGCTGGAAATCAACGGTGTTGGTTACAGAGCAGCAAAACAGGGCAACAAACTGGTTATGAACCTCGGTTATTCCCACCAGGTGGAGATGGAAGATCCGGAGGGCATCACGGTAGAAGTACCCCAGCCCAACCAGATTATTATCTCCGGTGCCGATAAGCAGAAGGTTGGACAGTTCGCAGCGAATGTCCGCGAAAAGCGTCCTCCTGAACCTTATAAGGGCAAGGGTATTAAGTATGTGGATGAGCATATCAGACGCAAGGAAGGTAAGGCTGGTTCTAAGAAGTAAGAACCGGTAAGGAGGTTAAAGCGTAATGATTAAGAAGATTAACAGTAATGTATCCAGACTTGCAAGACACGCAAGAGTCCGGAAAAAGGTTTCCGGTACCGCTGAGTGCCCCAGACTCTGTGTCTTCAGAAGTCGGCAGAACATATACGCTCAAATCATTGACGATGTAGCAGGTAACACTCTGGTTTCCGCTTCCTCTCTGGATGCAGAGCTGAAGGCAAACTACGGCGGCAACAAAGAGGCTGCAAAAGCCGTTGGCGCACTGGTTGCTAAGAAAGCAGCGGAAAAAGGAATTACCGAAGTCGTATTTGACAGAGGCGGATATGTATATCACGGCAGAGTACAGGAACTCGCCGAGGCAGCTCGTGAGGGCGGCCTGAAATTCTAATCATCGAGAAAGAGGTGAAACATAAATGGCAGAGAAAGGTGAAAGAACTAAGAAACAGCCCCGCATCGACGCATCTACGCTTGACATGCAGGAAAAATTAGTTCATCTTAACCGTGTTGCAAAGACCGTAAAAGGCGGTAGAACCATGCGTTTCAGCGCATTGATGGTTGTAGGTGACGGCAACGGCCATGTTGGTTGCGGTATGGGTAAGGCTGCCGAGGTTCCGGATGCAATTCGCAAGGGTATTGATGCAGCAAAGAAGAATATGATTACCGTTCCCATGGTTAAATCAACCATTCCTCACGAGATTATTGGTGAGTATGGCGCAGGTCGGGTTCTGTTAAAGCCGGCAGCAGAAGGTACCGGTGTTATCGCGGGTGGTCCCGCGCGTGCGGTCCTGGAGGCAGCAGGTATCAGAGATATTCGTACCAAGTGTTTGCGCAGCAACAACCCGAAGAATGTTGTTGCAGCAACCATCGAGGGTCTGGCATCTCTTAAGAGTGTGGAAGAGGTTGCACAGCTCAGAGGGAAAAAGCCGGAAGATATCCTCGGTTAATGAAATTTGTTGAGACAGGAGGGTTTATCCTTGGCTACAATTAAGGTTACACTGAAAAAGAGTACCATCGGATGCAAAAAGGACCAGATTGCAACAGTTGAGGCTCTGGGTCTTAAGAAAATCGGCCAGACCGTGGAAAAGAACGATGTTCCTCAGATTAGAGGCATGATTTTCAAGGTAAAGCACCTGGTTGAAGTATCCGAATAATGTGGAATGATTCTGTCGAAGATATTTCGGCAGACGACAAACAATCTTGAATGAAAAGGAGGAGGTGGACATAATGAAACTCCATGAATTATCTCCCAGCGAAGGCGCAAAGAAAAAGGCATTCAGAGTGGGCAGAGGCCATGCCAGCGGTAACGGTAAGACCAGTGGCAAGGGTCACAAAGGTCAGAATGCCCGTAGCGGCGGCGGTGTTCGTCCCGGCTTTGAGGGTGGACAGATGCCTATTTACAGAAGACTGCCCAAGCGCGGTTTTACCAACATCTTCGCAAAACAGTATGTGTCTGTGAATGTTGAGACACTGAACAAACTGGAAAATGGCACCGAGGTAACTGCAGAACTTCTGAAGGAAACCGGTATCATTTCTAAGATTTGTGACGGTATTGTAATTCTTGGCAGAGGTGAGCTTAACAAGAGCCTGACCGTAAAAGCTAAGAGATTTACCAAGAGTGCAGAAGAAAAGATTACAGCCGCAGGCGGAAAGGCAGAGGTGATCTAATCATGTTCGAAACAATCCGAAACGCGTGGAAGATTGTCGACTTGAGAAAGAAACTGATCTACACCTTTGTTCTGTTGGTAGTTTTCCGTTTGGGTTCTGTCATTCCGGTTCCCTTCTTGGATCCGGAACAAATGAAAGCTTTGTTTGAAACCACTGAGAACTCCATGTTTGGCTTTCTCGATTTGATGAGCGGTGGTGCGTTTGCACAAGCAACCATTTTTGCAATGAGCATCACCCCGTACATCAACTCGTCCATTATCATGCAGCTTCTCTGTGTTGCAATTCCCGCACTGGCACGCCTGCAAAAAGAAGGCGAGGAAGGCAGAAAGAAGATTGCGCAGTTGATGCGTTACGGTACCGTTGTTTTGGCATTGGTACAGGCAATCGGTCTTTACTTCTTGCTCAAATCCTTCCATGCAGTTAGCCAGCCCGGCTTAATGACAGGTATTGTTATTGTTACTACCTTTACGGCAGGTACTGCATTCCTGATGTGGCTGGGTGAGCAAATCACCGAAAAGGGCGTGGGTAACGGTATCTCAATGATTATCTTTGCGGGTATCGTATCCAGACTTCCCGTGCTGGCAAAAACACTGTGGGAATATGTTTCTATGGATAGCCTGAGCTGGATTGGTGCATTGGCAATTCTTGCTTTAATGCTGGTTGTTATTGCTCTCGTTGTTGCAATGAACGAGGCAGAACGCCGGATTCCGGTTCAGTATGCAAAGCGTATGGTAGGCAGAAAGATGTATGGCGGACAAAGCACCCATATTCCGATTAAGGTATCCGGTGCCGGCGTTATCCCGATCATCTTTGCTATGTCTATCATGTCGTTCCCCGGAACCATTGCAAGTTTCTTTGGGGTACAGGCAGGCGACTCCGGTTTCTGGGGCGGATTCTTAAAGGTGTTCTCCGCAGATTCCTGGATTTACGCAGTGCTGTACTTCCTGCTGATTCTCTTCTTTACTTATTTCTATACGGCAATTCAGTTTAACCCGATAGAAATTTCTAACAACATGAAGAAGAACGGCGGTTTTGTTCCCGGTATCCGTCCGGGACGCCCGACCTCGGAGTATATCTCCAAGGTTCTGTCCAGAATCACTCTGGCAGGTGCGGTATTCCTTGGCGTAATTGCGGTTCTCCCGATTTTTCTGAATCTTGGTCTTAACATTCAGAATTTGTCTATCGGTGGAACCTCCATCCTGATTGTGGTTGGTGTTGCGCTGGAAACCGTAAAGGATTTGGAATCTCAGATGTTGATGCGTCATTATAAGGGATTCCTTGAATAAAATGAAATAACACGCACAGGTTTGTGCGACCTACAACAGAGCAGAAACCGATGTAAGCAGAGCGACCAACGGCTTCTGCTCTGTGTATGTATTGACCCTACGGGAAGGAATGAGAAAATATGAGAATCATTTTATTAGCAGCACCGGGAGCCGGAAAAGGCACTCAGGCTGAGCGTTTGAGCAAGCATTTCGAAATTCCAACCATTTCTACCGGTGTTATGTTGCGGCAGAACATCCAAGAGGGAACGGAATTGGGCAAATTGGCGGCGCAGTATATTGATAGCGGAAAACTGATTCCGGACGATGTGATCATTGCGGTCATGAGGGAGCGTCTTGCCAAGGAGGATTGCCAAAAGGGTTTCATTTTGGATGGTTTTCCCAGAACGCTGACACAGGCAGAAGCACTGGATGCTTCCAACATTGCTGTTGATGCAGTTCTTAACATCGAAGTTGCTGATGAAAAAATTGTTCAGCGGCTAAGCGGCAGACTGGAATGCAGCAAATGCGGTTCTGCGTATCATAAGGAATATCATAAGCCGGCGAAGGACGGAGTTTGTGACAAGTGTGGCAATGCCCTGATAACCCGTGAGGATGATAAGCCGGATACTATTAAGGATCGCCTGAAGGTTTATCATACCCAAACAGAACCGCTTTTGACATACTATAAGAACAAGGGCGTTCTTCGTGTTGCAAAGGGTCAGGAAGAGATTGCCGATACCACAGCTGAGGTGTTAAAGGCACTGGAGGACTGAGGATGGTTACCGTCAAGTCAAAATCGGAAATTGAGAAGATGAAGGTCGCAGGCAAAGTTACCTATGGTGCGCTCAAGGCGGTTAAGGCAGCCATTCGCCCCGGGGTAACTACACTGCAACTGGATAAGGTGGCAGAGGAGTATATCCGTGCCCAGGGATGCATTCCTGCATTTAAGGGTTACGGCGGGTTTCCCGGCACGATCTGTGCCAGCATAAATGATGAGATTATTCACGGCATTCCTGATCACAGGGAATTAAAAGAAGGAGATATCCTTTGCGTTGATGTGGGCGCGATTTATCAAGG
>JAZOWR010000191.1:0-4688 GCA_045659345.1 Ructibacterium sp. | reverse complement strand
ATATCCGCAAACACTTCTTCCAATGTGGTGTTAACCCCTTTTTCGGTAAGTTCTAGCCATCTGCGTTTAGCACGGGCTTCCGGTGCTGCAGTTAAAAAAATCTTAAGCTGCGCATCAGGGAGGACATAGGTACCAATATCTCGGGCGTCCATAATCACATCTGTCTGCTTGGCAAGTTGGCGCTGTAGTTCCACCAATTTAAGGCGGACTTCAGGATTTACCCCAACATTGGATGCAGCAACAGAGATTTCCGGCATACGGATTGCCTCAGAAACATCTTCGCCGTTTAAGAAGATTAGCTGACCCTTTTCGGTATGCTTCAATGTAATCTGCAATTCATCCAGAATAGAGATTACACCTTCGCTGTCTGCTGAATCAATACCACGGCGCACAGCTCCAAGTCCAACCGCCCGGTACATGGCGCCGGTATCAATATAAATAAGGCCCAGTTTTGCTGCCACAGCCTTAGCAATGGTGCTCTTGCCGGCACCGGCCGGTCCATCAATCGCTATGTTTAAAGTTGCCATTCTTTCTCTCCTATACCTAGTTCTCTTCGTGAATTACTTCTGCATCAACAGAAACTGCCAGGTCTGCACCGCAATACGGACAAACATCCTCTGCATCTTTACACTCTTTTTTGCAGACAGGACAGGTCATCTGTTGTTTCATATCTTTTTCCTTCCGCTTGAGCGCTTCCATTTTTGCATACTTTGCCTCAATAATTTCACACTTCATCATTACATCTTCAGGCAGAGCATCGCTGTCTTTCATCTGCGCATAAACCTGCTTACCGATTTCGGCATACAGTTTCTTGATATCGGCATTAAGGTCATAAATCTCATACTTAATTTTAGAAACCTCTACCAGCTCATTTGACTTTTTAGCTACCTTTTGTGCAACATCTGCGGCTGTCTTTTTTACCTGATCAAAAAATTCCATAATAACAACCTCCTAAACATTAAATCTAAATAATATAATATCCCCATCTTTTACTACATACTCTTTACCCTCAGAGCGAACCAATCCTTTTTCTTTGGCAGCATTCATGTTCCCCGATGCCATCAAATCATCATAGGCAACTACCTCTGCACGAATAAATCCACGCTCAAAATCGGTGTGAATTTTCCCTGCCGCCTGAGGTGCTTTGGTCCCTTTAGTAATCGTCCATGCCCGAACTTCAGGCTTTCCGGCTGTCAGATAACTAATAAGGCCCAGCAGCTCATAGCTTGCTTTAATCAGCTTATCAAGACCGGATTCTTCAATGCCAAGTTCTACTAAAAACATCTGCTTTTCTTCTTTGGGAAGTGCAGAAATTTCTTCTTCAATCCTTGCAGAGATTACCATAACTCCTGATTTTTCTTCCGCCGCAAACTCGCGAATTTTGGCAACAAACGGATTCTCACTCTCTGCGGTATTATAATCATCCTCTGCCACATTTGCCGCATAAATAACCGGTTTTATGGTAAGCAACGCTATATCAGAAAGCATCTCCAGCTCATCCTCTGTCATTTGCATGCTTCTTGCAGTCTTACCACTTTCTAAAAAGGCATGAAGCCGTTCGTAAAAGTCCAACTGACTCTGGTATTTCTTCTCACCGCCTTTTAAGGCTTTCTTGGTTTTGTCAATTCTGCGATCCAGAATCTCAAGGTCAGAAAGAATCAGTTCCAGATTGATGGTTTCAATATCCCGAATCGGGTCAATCGAACCCTCTACATGAACAATATTAGGATCCTCAAATGCTCGCACCACATGAACAATGGCATCTACCTCGCGAATATTGGAAAGAAACTTATTGCCAAGCCCTTCACCCTTACTTGCGCCCTTAACTAGTCCTGCAATATCCACAAACTCAATGGTTGCATAGGTCACCTTATCAGGTTCATGCATCTTAACCAGTTCATCAATCCGGCTGTCCGGAACCAGAACGGTCCCGACATTAGGTTCTATGGTACAAAACGGATAGTTTGCCGATTCCGCACCTGCCTGCGTGATTGCGTTAAACAATGTACTTTTCCCAACATTGGGAAGTCCTACGATTCCTAATTTCATATTTATCTACATCTCCTTATATTAAGGGGTTTTTCTTATGTATCCTCCGGCTCTAAAGCGTTTTTGCCTAAACGCAAAAAGCCAATGCGATATATCATAGTATATCACATTGGCTTTTAATTAGCAATAGTCTATTTGCAATCTTTTATCTGTTTATTTGGTATGATCGCTCAAAACCTTTTTGAATCCATCAATACACTTGTTGATGTGTACTTCATCCCAGGTCGGGTGGAGGAACAGACATACAGTCTGTGAACGAAGCGCGTTTGCGTTCTTACAGAATACCTTATCATACTGAACGGATGCTTCGTCGGTATATTCTTTAGATTCAAACGGGAATTTAGAAGTACCGAATCCGCCATGTTCTGTGTATGCTTTTTCTTCGTATGCTTCAGGCCACTGAATACCATAGCAAGGAATTCCGGATGCACCGAGCTCTTTTACGATGGTAGGAGCGTCACAATCAAGAACATCCAGGTCTACCAGCATGGGATACCACCAGTACGCATTCTTTCTCTCTGCGGTGTTAACAGGCAGCTTTTTGATACCCTTAAGACCGGTGAATGCTTCGTCATACATTTTAGCATATTTGAAACGGCGTGCAAGATTCCAGTTATCCAGTCTCTTCAGCTCGTTAATACCAAAGATAGATTGAATCTCTGTCATTCTGTAGTTAAAACCTACTCTTCTGTGGATGTAAGGAAGTTTTTCCTCAAGCGCCAGCATGTTCATTCTTGTTTTTACATCGTAACCGTGGTCACGGAAGGAACGGCATTCCCAACCAACATTTTCGTCGTTGGTAACAACCATACCACCCTCACCGCCGGTAGTAAAGTGCTTACTCTGGCAGAAGGAGAAACATCCAACATCACCGATAAGACCGGCTTTAATTCCGTTATATTCACCGCCGAAGCATTGTGCACAGTCTTCTACAATCTTGAGGTTATGTTTTTTTGCAATTTCAAGAATGGGACCCATATCAGCAACTACACCATAAAGATGTACAACGATAAAAGCCTTTGTTCTGGGGGTAATCAGTGCTTCGATACAAGCAGGATCGATGGTATGATCATCAGTAACATCTGCAAATACAGGGATTGCGCCTGCCTGAAGTACAGAGAAGGATGATGCGATAAATGAATAAGAGGGAACGATAACCTCATCGCCAGGTCCGATATCAAGGCTCGCCAATGCGATGTGAAGTGCAGCGGTACCATTGGTACAAGAGATTGCCATTTTAGCACCCATCCACTCAGCCCATTTTTCTTCGAATTCCATACCCTTTTTACCGGTCCAGTAATTTACTTTACCGTTTCTGATCGGCTCTAAAACATCCTCTTGGGTTTCAGGTGCAAATTGAGGCCACATCGGAAAACCGTTTTCTTCAATACCAGCACCATTCATTACTACTTCTTTTTCTTTGCTCATAATAAATACTTCCTTTCCTTCTAATTGTCCAATGGACTTATAAATTATTTTTCTAACCGTAATTCTATACGGCACTTTTTTTCATACAGATACATGATGACATTCCAATCCCTGCCACTCATACCATTAAACATACTATAGCATGGATAGAAATGAATTGTCAATAGCAACTTTATGTTTTTCCCTGCCTGCAAATGATTTATTCTGCCCGTGAATTATCCAAAACTGCAAGAGCGCATCGGATTCCGTCAACTGCGGCGCTGACAATCCCTCCGGCAAATCCCGCTCCTTCTCCTGCAGGGTAGATACCGCGGACAGCGGTGCTCATAAGTTCTTGCGTTCGTAGGATTCTAAGAGGTGCAGATGTGCGCATTTCCACACCGGTCAGCACACCACCGCCGGTTGCATACCCTTGCATCTTTTTGTCAAACGAAGTTAGCCCCTCTTTAAGAGTAGCAACCACTGCCTCAGGCAGACAATGTTTGAGTTCTGCAAATCTCCAATCACCGGTAAAACTTGGCGTTACCTCGTCCAATGAGGATGATATCCTGTCTGCCAGAAAGTCCCGAATCAACTGAACCGGTGCACCGCCTCTTCCGATTTGATACGCCAGTTTTTCATATCTGCGTTGGAATTCCATCCCCGCAAGCGGTCCGCTTCCTTTAAAATCTGATGGCGTTACCGAAACGACAATAGCACTGTTAGCATTTTCTCTGTTACGCAAATATTCACTCATGCCATTGACTGTCAAATGCCCTTCCTCAGAAGAAGCATTGACTACAACACCGCCGGGGCACATACAAAAAGAATAACAACTGCGCTCCTTACCGTTATACACCAGCCTATAATCTGCTGGGGGAAGCAACGATGCCGCATCGCCATACTGCCATCTGTTCACTGCTTCTTGCTTGTGTTCAGCACGAACGCCTACTGCAAAAGGCTTTGCTTCCATAGAAATTCCTACATCTGACAGCATGGAATAGGTATCTCTGCTGCTGTGACCGATGGCAAGAATTAGGCAGGAGCATCTCATGCTTTCATCATGGTTAATCTCGATTTCAGTAAGAGCTCCATTCACATGTTTCATGCCAGTCAGGCAGGCTCCAAACCGAATTTCTCCGCCAAGGCGAATGATCTCCTCCCGCATGGATGCGACTACACCACGCAATTTATCTGTACCAATATGGGGTTTTGCACGATAAAGGATATCC
>JAZOWR010000190.1:0-1843 GCA_045659345.1 Ructibacterium sp. | reverse complement strand
GTTGGATGCAGTTTGTGCCCCCGTGAGCCTGTATGAGCCGGTGTATGCGGATGGAGGAGACCCTCTCACCGTCATGGATCAGGTGCGGGATACCAAGAACACCGAGGGTCATTGGATGGAGCATATTACCTTACAAAATGCATTTAATGCCCTTGGAAAACGAGAAAAGGAAATACTTTCTCTGCGATTTTACGACGGCAAGACTCAGATGGAGGTGGCAGACCTGGTGGGGATCTCCCAAGCCCAAGTTTCCAGACTGGAAAAGGGCGCAATCGCCACCATGCGCAAAAGCGTGACGGTATCATAAGCATTCCCCTGGGGGAAGGCGTTTAACTGCGAACAAAAAATCCCCGGAAGTGCATCGCACTTCCGGGGATATGTTTCAATGAGGATAATGCCTTATTTAATTTGTTGTTTTCACACAAGCATCTTTTGGAATCAAAACCGCTCCGGCTTCATGAAACTGTTTTAATGCATGTAATCCATAGTATCCAGAAAAGGCGGCTGGACTCTCCTGTGTTTTTGTGTATACAACATAAGATACTTCAATTTTTCCTTTACCCACATAGAATGGAATCATTATTTCCATGCTATAAAACGCTTCATTTAGGCTGATGCTATTGATCCGATGTGGGGTTTGATTTATGATGTTGTTTTTGTTGCACGAAAATGTCATTTTTGCACGTTGGTTGTTTTTCAGTGCTTTGATAAGGAATGATACAAAGACAACAAGAAAAAGAACCGCCAGACCAATGCACCCCCCAAAGGTACTTTCTGTGGCAAACGCACAGTATACCATAAAGCCGGGCAATACAATCATCAGCATAGCGCATAAGATGATGGAAAAACGGTGCATTTGATAAAGTGCTCTAGGCAAGACATGACCTGTTGTGTTCGAATAAGAGTTGCTCACAGCCTGATACGCTCCCTTACATATTCGCCTTGTTTGCAGAAATCAGAATATCTCCTGCTACCACCCGGTCCTCTGCGGCGAAGCCGTCAGAGAAATTGTCGGAATACAGCACCTGAGCATTGGGCGGGAACTCTTCATCACCTTCCCAAACCAGAATCTGCATCCGGTAATTACCAAGGAAATCGAACAGAAAACCCGCATCTCCGTGGTTGACAGCAGTTGCGCCCATTTTCTCACAGGCGGCCTTGAATGCAGCCACTTTTGTGCCAAAGGTGAAGGCGGCACGGGTAAGTACACGGCCGGTATAGGGCTTGATGTACAGTTCTCCCCAGGGCATTTCCCGGAAGGTCAGCCATGTGCCCTTATCAGCAACGGATTTGCCCTCCAGCAAGTAGCGCAAAAGAAAGGTCTGGGTGGGCAGGGGAGGCACTTTGCCACCGTCCAATGCACGAAGGGCATACACGGGATGAGAAATGGCATAATCTTTACCCAAAAGGTTTACATAAAATTCCTTCCCATCCCATTTTACGCCGGTACGAGCGGCCGCCTCTGCCGGGTCTAAATCCCGAAACAGATTTTCATAATAGGAAAAAGGTACTTCTTCCTTGTGATTCTCAATTTGCATAATTTACTCCTGTTTACTATTGGGGAACAGACTTGCATCCGTATGAGGGATAAAGCAAGCTGCCACGAAAGAATCCATATAGCCGGGGTAGGTGGACAGCTCCAGATAGGTCATATTCGTGCCTACCTCACTGCATTTTTCGATGGCCTGATCGCTGATGACCATGGCATAGGCGCCGGTCAGGGAGGAGTTACCGATATAACGGTATTTCTCCAGCTCCACATCGGGAAGCATACCGATATTGATGGCATTTTTCATATTGATACCGCTGCCAATACCGCCGGCCACTACTACCTTTTCAATGC
>JAZOWR010000189.1:0-4100 GCA_045659345.1 Ructibacterium sp. | reverse complement strand
CGTGCAATGCTTTTCTCGTTGTCGCAGTGGTTTCGTTCTTCACAGGAGGAGACTGCGTTGCCTTTCTCTCTGCATCGATAGAAGGTGCAATATCCTCCAGTGGAGCATCCGCATCGTCAGCCACAATTGGTGCAACGTCTTCAGTGGTTGCATTTTCTGCAACAGGTGCAATCTCGAGCCGTAAGTCCTTGGCAGGTGTAGCAAAGTTGCCGTAGGTCTTGGGTGTTTCGCCAATGTTAGAAAGACTGAACTTGAACTCTTCAAACTGGTTGACAACTCGCTGTCTGTCACCCTCTACCTTGGGATCATACTCAGCAATGTTGTAACCTCTATTCAAGAGTTCCTGCTTCAGCTTGACATCGGCATCATAAGGAATGACAAAAGCTGCAACTTCATCAAAGCCAACACCTCTACGGGGTTTTGCTTCAAAGTACGGTGTAGGAAGGCTTCTGATGTAGTCACGCAATTCAATGATTTCGTCACCAATAGAGTCTGTGTACTGATACACATAATCGTACTGCTTCAGATATCTTGCAATTCCTGCCTTGCTTTCGTTCTTGGAAACAGCTTCGGCAATGGCTTCCTGGGCATCGATGATATCCTTGCCGTTTGCGTATCTTCTAGCAATATCCCAGAATGTATCATTGATTTTGTCTGTGATAGCATCATGTTCAGCTTTGTCCATCGTACCAAGCTTGCCAGAGTTTTTCTTTACCTCCGCAATTGAGCCAAATTCCTTGGCAGACGCACCCAAGATACTACCGCCTCCAAAAGCTCCTTGGCCCGTCTGATTCTCCTTGCGCATGGCCTTGACGATATTATCAACTGTCAACGGATCGTGCGTTTGAGCGAAGCTTCTTCTGTTTCCGCTCGGTGTAAAGATGTCCTTACCATTGCGGATTCCTGCCCGACCTTCAATTCCACTGAACAGATTGTTAAACCATTGCTTATAATCGTTCTCGTCAATCTTTTCATCAATCTTGGTGTTTGTAGCACTGATATCCTCAGTTTCCTTTACAGTTACACCACCATTTTCAATGAACTTTAACGCACAATCAATTTCGCCCTTCCAGTAAATCGGCTTCTGCTCGTTAGCAATTTCCAATGCTTCTTCTTTGGTCATTGTGCCATCGCTTGACCAATCTTCTGCATAGATATCTTTCAGTGCATCTCCATATTTCTCAAGCCAAGCCATTCTAGCGAAGCCAAGTTTTTCAAAACCGCCCTTTTCGTTGAAAGACTTAAGAACGTCTTCACCTAGCTTATCTGCAACTGTCTGATACAATTTCACTTGAGCGTCGGTCATCCGTGTTTCTGTAGTCTTCTTTTCTATAGGAACGGCTTCACCTTTTTCTGCAAGGTAAAGTTGCTTCAGACCATAATTGTCAGCAAAGGATTCAACAAGACGCTGTTCGCCACCCCAACGATTCAACTGATCATCAAGATTGTCGTAATCTCGCAATGCCCTGACTGACCGCTGGTAATACTCAGGAAGATTGTTGTACAACCCATTTACTTTATTGGCTATGTTTGTTGCAACCTCTTCGCTTGCTTCGTAGTCAACATTGGGGAAAGTAGGTGTATAAGCATCTGCGCTGTAAATCTTGTTGTACTTGCTCTTCTTCGGATCAATTGCATCTTTATGAAGAATCACAGAAACTTCGCCAAAACCATCATGGGAGAACATTTCCGGCTTGGTGATAGCAATACTAGGGTAAGCCATGCCACCCATCTGCAATTGCTTCAACAATTCGCTGGAGTGCAGATTGTGCAATGCCATGAGGTCTTTCGTTTCCTCTACTGCATCAGACAGAGAGAAGCGAATGTCAGGATCAGAAGTGGGCTTCAGATTATCGGTGTTCTTAATCTGCTCAGGCTCAAAAGCAATGTACACTTGGTGTCTTTCACCATCGGGATTGACTCGACCGCCACCAATATGAGTGATACCATCATAGCCCATGCCCTGGATAGCACTAATAGCTTCCTCGGCAGCTTCCCACTTAGGTAACATCTCGTCCTCTAAGTATTCTTCCATAGCACGATAGAAGTCCTCGTTCGTGCCACTTTCGGGGAAGCTAGCATCCGGGAATGCCTTTGCCCATTTAGTAGGATCTGCTTCGGCATCCATGTCCATAGGATTCTTGATATTCAAGTAGGTTTCATATACCTGCTTGTTATTACCCTTGCCCTTGTTAGTGTAGGATTCCGCAATATCCTTATTGTCGGTAAAGTAAGAGCCTTGACCGAACAGGCCATAGTTGCTGCCGTAGGTGTCGAAAACAGTATGACCGCCCTTGGAAGTGCCGTGGTACATGACCTTGAGATTGCCATTTTCGTCACGGACAGCGGAATCTTTGAAGTAATCCTGCTGTTCCTTGGTCAATTCCTTGCCGGTAGAATCGGAAAGGGAATACTTAGTATTGACATCCTTGCTATTTTCTGGTAATGTATCAGTAAAGAAAGATGCATCGTTTAATACTGAAGGCACAGTGCTGCTGGAAGTTCTTTGCGATGCATCTTTCTTTTTGTCGTAAATCACTTCATTGCCTTTAGTTTTCAGCAGGCTTCGTAGCTTGTCAGTTGAAGTTGGAGGGTATGTAGTTACGAGGATGTTGTAAAGTCCACCCTCAAACCCATTCATATGCGCTTGGTTTTTATCGTTTCCGATCTCAATTACAGCGAACGCAGTGTCTCCAGAATCGGTGTCGAACTTAACAACCTCTACATATCTGCCATTTGCTCCTTGATAAACAATATATTGAGGGTCGTTCATCGACTCAATCATTGCTATCATTTCGTCAACAGACAGTCTGTTTGGTCTCCCGGTGTATGTTTCGCCATTTCTACTCATTGCGTTATATGCCTTCTCAGCACACATCGCAATGGGGTTGTTGTCGATAACATCTCCACGACGTTTTTCTGCCCAATATATCAACGTAGATGGTGTGTTGATTCGGACTGGAAAATACGTATCGCCATAGATAGTGCCATCCTCAACCTTTTGTAGCAAGTCTTTTACATCATCCTTTGTTACTGTTTTCGGATCAAGTCGACCAGGCTGTTTCTTGGATTCAAGCGCATACTTCACACCGCTATCAGCGGTGTTTTTTACATTTGCCCGGTATGCATCCTCAAATGCCTTCTTGACCTTTTCCAGTTCTCTTGCCTCTTTACTACCAGCAGTAACTACCTTGCAAAGATACTTGATTTCATCGTAAATCTTCTGGAAGACATTGCGATTCTCTGTGGATAGTCTGTTGATAAAATCAGCATCTTGGAACAGATAGTCACCAACCAAATCAGCAGCAAGTTCGCCTTCGATATCCGCATCTTTGATATCCTTGTACAGTTCGGTCAGAGAAGCAAATCTGCTGTCATACTCACCCTTGCTCTTGGCATACTCAAAGATGGTCTGCTTCAAGGAATCGTATAACTCAGTGCCTTCCAGGACATGAGTAATTTCGTGACCGACTGTAGATTGCAGATACTTGGGAGAATCGACATTTAAGGTAATGCCAGAATCGGTCTTGTAGCCGTTTACGATTTTTCCCTCTACAGCAAACTGTGTACCCTTGAGTTTTTCGTTGTTAGTGAAATCAAAAAGAACGCCCTTATCAGCCGAGATTTTTGCAATCATATCGACCATTTCGTGCGTTCTGTTCGTATTATTTAAGATTCCACTATCGATGGCATTCTGGATCGTTTTCTGCTGTTCTGCGGTATATTGAGTCAGATCGGCTTCAAAAGTCTGGCTTCTTCTTCCTCGCTCGTTGTAGCTTTCGACCAACCGGGAATCCTTTACCAGACCGAACACTTCTTCGCTCAACTGAGACTTAAGCTGAGTCCGCAGATTCTTGTCCTTAATATCTTTTACCTGCTGAATCAGTTCATTGTATCTGTGCTGTTCTGAAAGAGTAGCATTCTGCTTCTTGCCAAGTTCCTCAAATTCCTTAAGAATATTGTCCTCGCCAGCTACAGTGGATCTGTAGGTGTTATAGGTATCACCACCCAAGACCTCTTCGATGGTATCCGTGGAGATATAGCCCTTTTCCATCTGATTGAGGACTTCATCGTAAATCTTGGACTTCTGCTTCTGAGTG
>JAZOWR010000188.1:0-2544 GCA_045659345.1 Ructibacterium sp. | reverse complement strand
ATGAATATCTGCGTTAATCTCAGCAATAATTGCCGCTCTTTCTGCATCTGTCCAGTAGTCCACTCCCTTTACAGGAGTGTAACCATCTGCACCGTCCTTACCATCTGCGCCATCCTTACCATTGGTAATGGTTGCCGTGGTAGTTCCTTTTTTGTCGGTGATGGTGATAACTGCACCATTTGTGGTTTGGTTTACCTTGGCAATAGGAGAATAACCATCTGCACCAGAACCGCCACCAGATCCACTGCCAGAACCACCTGCAACTTCCACATTGCCGTTTTCGTCAGGTGCAATGCCATTGACGGTTTTCACATAGGCAGCTAGAGGATCTTCGCCTTCAGGATCAATTTGGAATGTGTAGCCTTCAGGTATTTCTCCAGTACCGACATAGACTGCGCCAGGGCCAAATTTTTTGGGATTTAACGGTGTAGTTATTGGAACACCATAAATTCTCTTACTCATGCTACCACCTCCACAATACTGGCCTTGATAGTATAGTCATTCGTGGGTTTCTGACCGATAACATAGACGGTCACAGTACCACCATCGTTCTCAGTCATGAAAGTCACATCTTTCTCATAGAAGATGGAGAGCTGCTCCACACTGGGAGTCAGGTTGACCTGGCTGTGCTCGGTAATACCAGCAATGGGAACCACCTGAGAATAGAGGTTACCACTGCCTGCCCACTTGGATGCAGGAAGGCTAACACTGACAACACGAGAAGGAGAAGTAATGCCAGTGATCAGTCTGCCAATATATGTCTTTGCATCCATGGCATACTCGATCTCCATGGGTGCGGAAGCATCATTGAAGACAGCGGTGTTGCCCCGGTATGTGCGCAGGGCAGCATAGGAAGCAATCTCTTCTGCGGATAGAGGGGTTTCGATGGGGGTTGCAAGCTGATAGATAAACTCAACTGGGCGAGCTTGCAGACTCACTTTCAATTCCTCCACAGTTGAGGCGTATGCTGTGCAAATACGGAACTGGAGAATTTGTATTGTTTCTGCATTATTACACCAGCAGGATTCTGCATACGCATTGGCAAAATCAGTACCAATATAAGCGTTGCACAAACAGAATATTTGACCGGCACGAGGTTCAGCAACAATCTCTGCGTCAAATCTTGTTGCACCAGCCACGGATTGTACCCCTGAAATCTTCCAGTTTTCCGGTGCAGAACCTTTGACCGTAACCTTTTTCGTCCGCTGCACATACACACCACGCTCCAGGTCAATCTCATCGCAGATCCACTGCTGGCCGTTTGCATCGATGTAATTGCCACCGGAGGCAACAGGAATACCAGGCAGGCCGTTGGGTGTTGCAATGGTCATACTTTGCGCATCGTTGTCACCAACTACATTCACGATAATACCGCCTCTGTCACCTACACTCTCAAGCTCCACCGGAGCATCAGGGGAAGGTGTGCCATCCTGCGTGGTCTTACCGAAGATGCGCATACCAACAAGGAACTGATCAACGGAATCGTCTACGGTGATGCTATCGCCTTTGGCAGTTCCAATGACCATAAGGCTTTTGGCAGTTTGGTTGGCCTTATCTGATGCCTCATGTGCATTCTTGGCAGCAATGGTTGCATTCTCGGTGGCAAGGTTTGCATTCTCGGTGGCAAGGGTTGTATCCTGATATGCCCACCACATGCTCTCAAGTGCTTCCTCTGCATTGGTTACCAATTCATAGATGTAATTGCGCCGGTCATCCTCGTAGACATAGTTTTCCGGTCTCTCACGATGTTTGACATAGAATGTCTTGCTTTCAACGGTGATTCCGTCCTTTACAGCATATACGCATAGCTGTTTTCCTGACTGAAGCAAGAAATCCGGGATCTTAGCATGGATATCGACAGCACCCATGACAACTGCTTTAGAATCGCCCTTGTTGGCGAAATGGACATATTCTACCTCGATGCCAGTTATCTGGGCAACTCTGCCGGTATCCCATTGATAGAGTTCATTGCCGACAATCTCGATCATACCAACATTCCTCCCTTATTTGATGCTTCAAGCATAACAAACACGGCCCCGGGTTCTCTATCCCGGAGCCGTTCTGTTTAATTAATGCCAGGGTGCTTCATAAATCTTGCTTTCAGCCCAGCCAAATGCGTAGTATAGGCTATCCTTGTGCGGGAAGGTAAGATCTAGCGTATCAATATAAGTCAGTACCTTGACCTTTTTGCTTCCAGAGATACTTTCGCCGTTTGCGTCCACATCCGCATGGGTATTGGAGTTGTACTTCCATGCATCGTAGAAGGTTCCTGCAGGAACACCGGAAGCCTCACAATGGGTCTGGTAGTTTTCTATTGCCTCATAGGAGATACCGTCGCATGCCGGATACTGCTTGACAAATGCCATCACAGTAACCTTTTTATCTGCGTCATCCTCCGTTAAGCCGCCGTAAGTGACATACATATTCTTTGCATCTCGCTGGGAGATATCGCCGTTCATGAATGCCTCCTTGATATCACCATATGCAATGCCGGTTTCCTTTTCAGCCCTCCACTCGGTGACTGTTTCGGTTGCCTTTTCCTTG
>JAZOWR010000187.1:0-2791 GCA_045659345.1 Ructibacterium sp. | reverse complement strand
AAACATCGCCGTTTACGGGGCAAATGGCATTACTGCTATTCAGAGAAAAGTGTTCCTGCTCTCTCCTTACGAAATGGGCGATGCTTCAACTCAGGTTGGCGATAGAACGTATCCGTTCTTTTATAACAATGACAGAAGGGTCGCAACATACAACGGCGTTCCCTACGCACAGTGGACGAGAGAAAAGTGGAACAAATCTTCGGCCGATGTAGTTTGTTTTTCCGCAAGCGGTACGTCCGTTAAGGGTAATTCTGCATCCGATAAGTTTGGCATCCGTCCTGCGTTTACGCTGCATCCGGATTTTGAAGTTCTGGCTGGTGCACCTAACACTGCTAATGTCACGGCGACAGCGGAGGTGATTTGATGAGCAAGGTTAAACTTACTCTCCCCGGTCTGGAAATCCCCGTGACCGGCAAACAGGTGACGTTCACCGCCCCTTGCGATTGCTCTACTGTGGAGGCCGTTCAGATTGACGGCGTGGATTATGCTGTTTGCGATTCGTTGGACAACGTAATTACGGGCAGAGGTATGTGGCGCAGTGGTGCCGAGGTCACTGTGGTTTTGAACGTCGAAAAGCAGAAGGCCTATGTTTTGAACTGCGCTCCGTTTATTACAAGCGAACGGCTCAGAGAAATTTGTACTTGATGGTGGTGAGGTAAATGGCTGAAACCAGCTATATCATTCAAAACGGTAGACGGCTGAATCTGAAAGATTCCTCCGCCCGAAAGTCCATCGGTAGTTGTGATGAACTGGAAACCGAAACCAAACATTGCCTGGTCATGGCCATTAACGAGCTGAACCGAAAGGTCGGAGAAGGCGGTGGTGGCGGTGAGAAAGGTGAGCCTGGTGAGGACGGTGTAAGCTGTACCCACAGTTGGGACGGCACCGTTCTGACCGTGACCTCGGCCAGTGGTACCTCCTCCGCCGATCTCAAAGGCGAGAAGGGCGAGAAGGGCGAAAAAGGCGATCCTGGCACGGTTGATACAAGCCTGTTGGACAGCTATCTTCCCAAGGCTGGCGGTACTTTGAGTGGGAACCTCGCTCTGACAAATAGTGGTGCAAACCAACGGCAAATCATATTTGAACCTGCTGATGGTGGCGAACATGGTGTGGCAGGCGGCTATAATATGTTGGCATTGAGCAGCTACAATGTAAACGGTGATTATAGCACTTCGAGAACATTGATGGTACGAAATTCGCTTAATGCCGCAGACATTCGCAACGCACTTACTTTGAGAGATAGGGCGAACAATACCAATACCGATTACAACATCTACCATACTGGCAACAAGCCTACTGCTGCTGATGTGGCTTATTTAGGCACCAACCCAATCACATCAACAACGGACGATACAACAGCAAATTGGGTGGCTCTTGGTACTGGTTATGCGTGGTATAGCATCGCAGACCAATTAAACAATCAGCCTTCTCAATATGGAATGCTAATTAACATCGTAAAAAACCCAGAAGTTACTCAGATTTGGAAGAGCCATGCTTCTGGAGCTATGTATATTCGTTCTGGTAATTATAGCGGTTGGGGAGAAAGTTTTGCGAAAGTTTACGATTCTTTGCGAAAGCCTACTGCTGCTGATGTGGGTGCTTTGCCCTTGTCTGGTGGTACGCTGACAAATAACGTCACGCTTTCGAAAGATTCAACCCCGACGTTCTATCTCAAATCGGCCAGTGGGCAAGGTCGATTGACAAAGAATGCCAATGATACGGTGGATTACGGAACGCAGTTGATAGATTACGACAAGGACGGAAACAAGGTCACTCTTGTTGTTCGTGGATCGTACTACAACAACCCAAACAACATCGCAAGGTTAGTGCGGCAGAGTGCGGATGGAACTGTGAGTAACACTTACGAAATCATTCACACGGGCAACAAGGGTCTAATCACGCCCACAGACATCGGGGCCGTCAGCAAGTCTGGCGATGTCATGACCGGGACATTAAGCCTCAGACCGAGTGGAGTAGCCGGGTACGGGCAGATATACAAGAATGCCACCGCAACCACCGATTACGGTACGGTTTTTGCGGATAGAGATGCGAATGGTAATATTGCGGCATTAAAGTTGGATGCTTCTCGCTCTCTTGCCAACCTTGTATTAGGGTCGGGTGAGCATAACATCATCCACAGCGGCAACATCGACCAATATGTCAGTGGCGGTGGCACAGCGATGACGGTCGCACAAATCCGTGCTATATGCACTTAAGGAGGAAGAATTATGGCTTTTTTAGATGAAACTGGTCTGGCTGAACTGTGGTCGATTATCAAGGCGAAAACCGTACCCTTTGGCATGAGAGGTCCCGTTCTGATTGAAAGTTCTCAGACCGTTGACATGACTCAGTATGGACTCAAGGTCGGAGATCAAGTCAATGTCGTTGTAATCGGCGGTGGCGGTGCCGGTGGTGGTGGCGGTTCTTCCGCAAGCCTGGGCGGTGACGGCGGAAAGGCTGGTGGCACCCCTCATAGTTCGT
Organism: Ructibacterium sp.; assembly: GCA_045659345.1. GTDB lineage: Bacteria > Bacillota > Clostridia > Monoglobales > Monoglobaceae > Ructibacterium. The sequence continues at coordinate 310 of JAZOWR010000187.1, read as the reverse complement.
TTCTTGGTGGCGGTGGTGGCGGTGGCTACGGTGCCGGTGGCGGCGGTGGCAGATTTTATACTAAAGACACCGCTCGTGGTGGCGGTGGCGGTGGCGGTGGCTACCTAAGTGCCGCTACTGTAACCCTCACCTCTACCTCGGTAGCTGTCACGGTGGGTACAGCAGGAAAAGCTAGTACCTCCGGCAAAGACGGTGGTGCTGGAGGAACCTCTTCGTTCGGGGCATACTTGAGTGCTGCTGGCGGTGAGGGCGGTTACTCTGGCAACACGGGCAGTTCTGTGAACTACGGAAGAGGTGGTGCTGGAGGTCA
>JAZOWR010000186.1:0-1700 GCA_045659345.1 Ructibacterium sp. | reverse complement strand
ATTACAAAGGCATAAATACAAAAGACTGTTAGATTGTTACATCTAACAGTCTTTTTTGTTACGATTCACACATTCCACACACTTTTCCACAGGGAATTTTCTGCAACCGAGGAATATTTTGTCGTTTTCCACACAATACACAAAACAATAAGCCACGGAACCTTCCGTGGCTTATAAATTATTTTACAACAATATTAATCAGTTTTTGCGGAACTGCAATACATTTTACTACCTGCTTGCCCGCAATCAGTTCCTGCACCTTCTCGTTTTGAAGTGCGACTTCCTGCATCTCCTGCGGGGTTAAACCCGGAGCAATCAACATCTTATCCCGAATTTTACCGTTAATCTGGAGAACAATCTCAACCTCGTCATCCACCGTCTTTGCTTCATCAAAGCTCGGCCACGGACGAAGAGAAAGCAGTCCTCCCTCACCGTATATTTCCCACAGCTCTTCTGTCATATGCGGCGCAACAGGATTCAACAAGGTAATCAGGGTCATATATTCACCCTTGGTAATACTGCCTTTTTTGGTGACCTCATTGATAAAACTCATCATGGTAGCGATTGCAGTATTAAACTTCATGCGTTCTATATCCTCGCTGACCTTTTTGATGGTCTTATGCACCAGTTTTTCCATATCTGCACTATAGCCGGTTTCTTCGGTCATAATATTTTGCAGGTTCCAAACCTTTTCAATAAACCGATAGCATCCACGCAAGCCTTGCTGAGACCATGGGGTACTCTGGTCAAATGCACCTAAGAACATTTCATAGGTTCTAAATGCGTCCGCACCAACTTCATCTACAACCTCATCGGGATTAACCACATTACCGCGGGACTTTGACATCTTCTCTCCGTTCTCGCCCAGAATCATACCATGAGAGGTTCTTCTCTGATAGGGTTCTTTGGTGGGAACCAAGCCAATGTCATATAAAAACTTATGCCAGAATCTAGAGTAGAGCAGATGCAAAGTGGTATGCTCCATACCGCCGTTATACCAGTCTACTGGTGTCCAATAGTTGAGCGCATCCTTAGATGCCAACTCCTTGTCATTATGCGCATCTGTATAGCGCAGGAAGTACCAACTGGAGCCTGCCCACTGGGGCATGGTATCGGTTTCGCGTTTTGCGGGACCTCCACAACACGGACAGGTGGTCTGAATCCACTCTGTTGCATTAGCAAGAGGAGATTCACCATTTTCGCCCGGCTTAAATTCCTCCATATCCGGAAGCACCAAAGGAAGCTCTTCTTCCGGCAGCGGAACATATCCGCACTTTTCGCAATACACCACCGGAATCGGCTCTCCCCAATATCTCTGACGAGAGAATACCCAGTCCCGTAGTTTGTAATTCACCTTTCGTTTTCCAAGTCCCTTTTCTTCCAGATAATCAATCATGGCAGGGATAGCTTCCTGAACAGATTTACCGGTCAGGAATCCGGAGTTTACCATTGTTCCCTTATAAACATCCGTGTATGCTTCTGCCTGCACATCTTCTCCGCCGGAGACAACCTCAATGATTGGCAAATTGAATTTCTTTGCAAATTCCCAGTCACGGGTATCATGAGCAGGAACCGCCATAATAGCGCCTGTACCATAAGTAACTAATACATAGTCGGAAACAAAAATCGGAATTTCTTCTCCGTTTACCGGATTGATAGCCGAAACGCCGCAAAGTCTTGCACCTGTTTTATCCTTTGCA
>JAZOWR010000185.1:0-4312 GCA_045659345.1 Ructibacterium sp. | reverse complement strand
TATACTTTGTCTTTATGACTAATGTTTACTGTTTTACAGTCAAACTCTCTCAGATTATGGGTTTCAAGAAAGTTAATGATGTAATTTCTGAGCCATTTTGCTTCTACGAAGCACATGGACAGACGGTTCAGGGTTTTTGCGCTGAGCTTGTTGACCTGAATTTTAAGTGCAAAGGTTAAAGCCCTCATTTCTGAGTGCTTAGCCTTATTGCGGAGTTTAGTCTCCAGTCGTCTTGCGTATGCTTCTGTATTGTTCAAAATTGCAACCTTTTCAGTTTTTATTATAAATAAGTATATTACAAAGGTACTTATAAGTCAAACTATTTTACTGATTTCGTGCCTTTGATCCCCACACCTGAAGGTGTGGGGTTTGGGCTTTTATAAAGCATCCTCCCGAAAAAAGATTGACTTTAAGTTCGGATTTTGGTATCATATGCATAGATGGAGAGATAAGGAGGCCCGAAATGAGTAACGAAAAGATTTCCATTAAGAAGCTGTGGGAGAGATACCCTGATGCGAGATTTGTTCTCTGGCTTGACGATTACCACGCATGGTTCATTAAGTTTGAAGACCCGAGCTGGCTTGAATACCCGCTGTACCTTAAGGAGTTTGTTCCGGTATGCGACGGTGTGCTGAGATCCGACGGCGACATCTGGATTGACCTTGAAGATGTTGACCCTCAGAAGAAGCTCCGCTTCGGCGAGCCTGAAGATCCGAATTGGAAGGGATAACGCTTTGAAAGACAAGAAAATGATTAAGGACATTCTTAAGAACTTTGACTTCAAGAGTGTCCATAAGGCGATGGAGGCTCTTAACTGGACATGGGATTCCACGGACGGAGTCCCGTCCGTTAAGCAGCTTAAAAAGAGGGCTAAGAAAGAACTTCAGGAAGTCCTCGAAAAAGACTGCAAGGAATGCGGCACCGGAGGATTTGAAGCATCTTATGAAGACGGTATCCTGACTTTGAAGTTTGTTCTGGAATACTGGGATGTTGATAAAAATGAATGACGAGGAACTAGACAATGAAATTCAGAACTATTTTAACCGAAAGCAGTCTTACAAGACTGTGGCAGAAATACAAGGACTTTGATTCCGGCACTATATCGGCCTGCCGAGGCAATCTTACAAACAAGGAAAATCGGGAACGGACACATCAGCTTAAGACCGACCTGATTAAGCTGGGATATTCCGTTACTGCCATTAAGGGCGTGTATAAAGAGAATTACGGCAAGCCTGATGAGGTTGAAGTGCATGAGGATTCCTTTATTGTATTCGACCACAAGGATTCCAGAGACCTTGAAGAAAACCTTATCGAACTCGGCAGGAAGTACGGGCAGGATTCTGTTACTTATTCTTCTGTAGAGGACGGCGAGTACTGGCTTATTGGCACGAACAAGACAGGATATCCGGGACTCGGAGAAAGGGTTCGGCTCGGTTCTGCGATGTTCGGAAAGAACGGCGAATTCTTTTCGTCTGTCCGGGGGAGACCTTTCGTATTTGAAAGCCTGACCGAAGGCAGTTACAGTTACGACTGCAAAATGACATCTTATAACATCAGCACTATAAGAGCATTGAAAAAGCTGCCGGGATTTGTTTTGACAGAGTAGCATTTGCCGATTCAAAGAAAACCCCTATTTCCTTTTGGAAACAGGGGCATTTGTGTTACTTAATTTTGACGGTAAGGGCTTCCCTCACATCCGGAGTCCGGTACTCACACAACTGTGTTTCAGAACCATCTGTTTGTTATTTCCAGAAAAAAACGGTAACTTTTCAGATCTTTGATTTATTCCACTAGGTTGTGCATTTTCTGCCTGTTGCACGTTGAACTGGTTTGATGCAGGAAAAGATTTTTTGTTTTGAAAATATGCTTATCTGTACATAAGAGAAGAGAATACTTCTGCATTTTGAATGGTTTGATTGCCGGAATCAACCTTTAATCATGTTCAGCAATCCAGCGTTCAGAACCCGTCAAAAAGTATCACTTAAAAATACCGAAAAGTCTAACTTTTTCTTATCAAAGCCTTATAACATAAGGGTTTGCGGGTATGCCTATAACAAGTTTTGACGTTCTTGACCGTCGGATTCTGACCTGCATAGAAGTTCTTATGCCGATGTTCAGGCACACCCGCATTGTCCGGTCTGTTCGGGAATTAAAAACCCTCCAAAAGTTTCACCTAAAAATACCTTAAAGTATAACTTTTATTAGCCGATGCTAACATATTTTTAAGATCTCTATACACGAAAATCACTTCAAAATCTCAACTCCTAAACACACCTTAAAGTATTATACCATAATGGTTTAAACCATCTGAAAAGTCTCACTTCAAAATATCAAAAAGTCTAACTTTTATTAGCAGATGTTAACAGATTTTTAAGATCTCTGTAACAGATTTTAACCCTTTAGAACTGCCGGATTTCCAAATGCCCTGCAAACCTGATTATACTCCGAAACAGGTCTCCGAAGCAACGGAAATTTTTTGAACTTTAATTTTCAAAAATGCTTGATTCCTAACACCAGTAATGCTACAATAGCCATGTAACGTTGAGGACAGGCTCTTGAAAAGGAGAAAAGGAGAAACGAAATGAAAGACCAGACCATCGGAGTTGAAGTCGAGATGAACAACATCACTCGCAGGGACGCCGCCAGAATCGCCGCCGAATTCTTCGGCACTCACCGGGTTGAAGATACCTCGCTCCGCAACAGCTACTGCACCATCAGCGCATGGGATGCTCAGGGACGGGAGTGGAAATTTCAGAGAGATGTGAGCATCACCGGCCCCGACAGCGAAAAGTGCGAGCTTGTTACCCCGATTCTGCATTACGAGGACATCGAAACCATTCAGGAACTCTGCCGGAGACTGAGAAGAGCCGGAGCCAAGAGCGATGCCACAAGATGCTGCGGGGTTCATGTTCACATCGGAGCGCTGGGACACAACGGAAACACCCTGAGAAACCTCACCAACATCATGGCTTCTCATGAGAGCCTTCTGATAAAGGCTTTAAAGCTTGATGAATACCGGGTGAACAGGTACTGCAAGCCCGTAAGCCTTGATTTTCTCCGGGAAGTTAATAGGGAAAAGCCCCAGTCCCTTCCGGAAATAGCGGATGTGTGGTACAATAGTCAGCATGCCGCATACAACAGAAACTGCCATTACAACGAGACCCGGTATCATATGCTGAATCTCCATGCCACCTTTACCAAGGGCACCATAGAGTTCCGGCTTTTTCAGTTTGACCCTCCCGCCAACGGAAAGCAGAACGGCATTCATGCCGGTCAGCTTAAAGCGTACATTCAGCTTTGCCTTGCTTTGAGCGCCAAGGCGAAGGAGGTTTCCAGAACCAGCAGAAGACCTAAAACCGAGCAGTTTGAAAATCCGAAGTACGCCATGAGGACATGGCTTAACAGACTCGGACTCATCGGAGAGGAATTCGCCACCGCCAGAGAAGTTTTAACCCGCAATCTTGAAGGCAACGCAGCCTTCCGGTACGCAGCATAAGGAGATTCAGAAATGAGATACTACATAGCTTACGGCAGCAATCTTAACGTAGAACAGATGAAGTTCAGATGTCCCGACGCCCGAATTGCCGGAGTATCCCTGATAAAGGATTACCGGCTCATGTACAAGGGCAGCTTCAGCGGGGCTTACCTTACCATTGAAAAGAACAAAGGTTCTAAAGTTCCCGTGGGAATCTGGGAGGTCTCGGACAGCGACGAACTCGCCCTTGACCGCTATGAGGGATACCCTTCTTTTTACTACAAGGCATATGTATCCCTTCCCGTGGCAGGACTGGATATGAAAGTCAGGACTTTAAATGCGTTTGTGTATATCATGCACGAATGCAGGGAGATTCAGATACCGTCCCAGAGGTATATTGATGTGTGTTCCCGGGGTTACAGGGACTTCGGATTTGATGAAAAATACCTCCGAGATGCCCTGACCTACAGCAGAGCAAACGCAGGAGACCGCTATGAAAACTATTGAGCCTGTAAGAAGAGTATGCCCGGTATGCGGCAAAGCATACTACGGGCATCCCGTAACATCAAGAAAAGACCCTTCGGTATCGGTCTGTCAGGACTGCGGCATCAGGGAATCCCTTGAATACCTCGGAGTTGAACCTGAGGACAGGGAGAGAGTGCTCAGAACAATTCACGGACATAACCGGGCTGAAGTGCTGGAATTCCCCCGGCAGTGAGGCCAGAAAAATTTGAAAATTTAATTTCAAAAATGCTTGACACTTAAACCCCATATGCCTTATAATAGCCATGTAACGTTGAGAGAGCGAGAGCCCAAAAGAGGAGAAACGAAAATGAA
>JAZOWR010000184.1:0-3909 GCA_045659345.1 Ructibacterium sp. | reverse complement strand
CTTCTCGGATACCTGCCGGAGGAATGATATTCTTCAATTCTACACGGTTTACTTTGATACCCCATGGATCTGTCGCTTCATCCAATATAGAGCGCATCTTGGTGTTAATCACATCACGGGATGTCAAGCTCTCGTCAAGTTCCATATCACCAATAATGTTACGCAAAGTAGTTGCTGTCAGATTTTCAATCGCAGACATAGGCATATCTACGCCATAGGTATAAAGTTTGGGGTCGGTAATCTGAAAATAAACCACCGTGTCTATCTGCATGGTAACATTGTCTTTGGTAATTACAGGCTGTGGTGGGAAATCTACAACCTGCTCCTTTAAGGTTACCCGTTTGGAAACCTTTTCAATCAACGGAACCTTAAAATGCAGACCTACATTCCATGTTGCATGGTATGCACCCAAACGCTCTACTACATAGGCATGTGCTTGCGGTACGATCTTAATACAGGATAATAACAACAAAATAACAATGACCAAAAGTCCAATGAATAGTGCCATATAAATCCTCCTTTTATGATTCCATTTTCTTCACAATTGCACGAACACCTTCAATGCTCTCAACTATGACTTTTTCGCCGGGTTCAATAATAGCGTTATCCTTACTGCTGGCGGACCAAATCTGACCGGAAACCTTGATCGTCCCCTTGTTCTCAATCGGGTCAATCACGGTCAGTACAATGCCTTTCTGCCCGAATAGCCTGTCCGCATTGGTTGATGTTATCTCACGATTTCTAAACTTTTTGCTCAAAGGCGCTGTCAATATCAGCAAGGATGCAGATGCCAGTAAAAATACCAAAATCTGCGTAAGCAGGCTCAACTGCAATGCTGCAGCAAATGCAGCAAAAACAGCTGCCGCCGCCATCCATACAGAAACCAGTGAAACAGTGCTTGTCTCAATCAAACCAAAAATAACTGCGACAATTAACCAAACAACAATTGCTCCGTTCATAGTCTCACCTACTTTTTAATCAATATGCGCGCTTGTATCCTCCGCTGCGTTTTCCTTCGTTGCTCCGCTTTAAATCCTGAAACTTTTCGTCGCTGTCTTGTTTAAACTTTTGAAGCATGTCATCAAAAGACATATCACTCTGCTTACGAAACTCAAACTCCTCCGGCGGCTGTTTCGGGTCAAATGCCGGTTGAGGGCGACGGTCCCGTTTGGGGCGCCTTGGACGGCGTTCTTCTTTTGGCTTATTGTTTCCATCCGCCTGTTTAATCGAAAGGCTGATCTTACCTTTCTCAGCGCCAATCACCTTTACCTTTACGCACTGTCCCTCTTTTAAATGTTGGTTGATATCATTGACATATTCAGAGGCAACCTCTGAAATATGTACCAATCCGCTTTTACCATTCGGTAATTCTACAAATGCACCAAATGCTGCAATCCCTGTGATTTTTCCCTCTACAACCGAACCGACTTCAATCTGCATCGTTAACCATAATCCTTCCCGGAGAGAATTCACTCTCCAACTTTATATATAAAATAGATTTTATTTTCTCTAGTCGCTGGTGTTTGCCTGACTTTTATTTGCATCTACAAACACACGCTCATTGGGCCGAATCAGCCCTAATTTTTCTCTGGCAACTCTTTCTAAATATTCAGGGTCATTCATATGCTCCAGCTCTGCCTGCAACGCTTCTGTCCGTCCTGTTGCTGCCTGAATTTCTTCTTCTAATGCCTGAATTTCACGATTTTTAGCACTAATACTGATTTGTTGTGAAATCAAAACATATACAAAATACAATACCGCAAGCAAAAGTAAACTTACACCCATAAGCTGCCCCGGGATGCGCTTATTCTTCTTTTGATTCTTTCCTCGTTGAGAGGTTTGCTTCGCCATCGATTTTATAACGCATCGCTCCTCTCAAAATAGATATACTTACATATCCTGATTATATCCTAAATCCCCCTGCTTGTCAACGATAATTTTATCTTGATTCCCTTGTTTTCTCCACTTTTTCACCCTCTTTCGGTGCTCATGTTTTCGTTGTTTGGTTTTTAGTATCCCTCCGGCCTTTCTCATGCTTTTTTTACTATACCAGATAATAACCAAAAAAGGTTTGGATAATATTTTATAAACCAATCTCACAGGGAAGAGCAGAATTTGTATCAGCCACAAAAATATGCTCATCAAAAGTTGATACAGCCACACCAAAAGGATTACCACCCTATTTTGAAACAGCATATAATAGGCTGCTATACCTAAACCGGTGCCAAGAAAGCCCTGCCACCTTAATTGCCCGCCGTTTTTGTCAAACGCCACCAGGAACAACATTCCTCCTGCCAGAAGAAAAAACAAACCGTCCTCCAGATTGACACGAAGCACAGAATTTTTGCTAAGCCGTCTACCGGAACGAAGAACATCATAAATCAGCGAAAGTCCTCCTCCTAGGAGAAAGGACCAAAAAAAATATTTAATATTTACCCCAAAGGTAACTTCCATCCTACATTCACCCTCTTATTGGAATAATCGGCTGAAAAATCCACCTTGTTGTTCCCGTCTGCCTCCCTGACTATATTTAAGTTCATCCACCATTCCCTCAATGACCAGCTGACCATCATCTACATTAAGCTTTTGAATCCTAAAGTCACATCCAAGTACAGTCAGTACCCCCATGGAGGTAATAACAACCACCTTTTCTTCATCAAAACTTTCTACATCCTCGACCTCACAAATCATCAGCCGTTCTCTGTTCTCCATAGAGATCATGTGTTTTTTATTTTCTTCCATACTGCATCCTCCTTATCTTTGTATATGTGTATTCGATAAAACGGATAAATATGAAAACCGCCACAGGATATCCTGCGGCGGTAAAATAGCATTATTTATTTTTAACTCCGGAATCTCTCCACATAGCCCAAAGGGGACCCGAAACAAATACCGAGGAGTAGAAACCAACAAACAGACCAATGATAATCGGCAGAGAGAACGCCTGAATCGACGGAACGCCCAACAGATATACCATGCCAATGGTCAACAGTGTTGTGATAGTTGTATTGATAGACCGTGCTAAGGTCTGCGCAATACTCTTATTTGCAATATCACCATAGGTTTCTTTTCTTGCATGTCTGGTGTTCTCTCTGATTCTGTCCATAATAACAATGGTGTTATTGATGGAATAACCGAGAACTGTCAGGATTGCTGCGATGAAGTTTGTATCAACAGAAATCCGAAGTGCTGAATAAATACCCAGCAATATTACAACATCATGAACCAGTGCCAGTACAGCAACACAACCGGACACAAACTCAAACCGGAAGGTAACATAGAGCAAAATAGCAATACATGCTAAAATAGACATCAAGATTGCAGAACGCGCCAGTTCGCGGCCGGTAGACGGAGATACGATATCCTGGTTCTTCAAGGTAACACCGCTAACAGCTACCGTCCCTTCAGCCGGTGCTTCCTCTCCCTCTGCAGGAGCTATTTCCGTCTGAGTACCATACTTTGCAACCAAAGCCTCGGTAATGGCAGTAATTTTGCTCATCGCAAAATCAGAACGCTCTTCGTCTGTTTTTAAATTATTGTCAAAGCCGAACTTGATAACAACTTCATTGCCGGATTTTTGTACCGAAGAAGGGCTCTGGTCAGAGCCGAGGGCTTCATTTACAATACTTTCTACATCGGCAGTGTTAAATTCACCGTCAATCTGATAAGTAACCGCCATACCGCCTGCAAAGTCGGTATCCAAATTGAAACCAACAAAAACCATAGAGGCAATGGATGCCAAAACCAGCACCAGAGCAATTGTCAAAAAGATTCCTTTTTTCTTTACAAACATTATGCTTTGCCTCCTTTCAGGGTTTCGGTTTCCGATTTCTTGCTAACACCAAACAACCAGATATTTTTAATATTCATACCAATGGTCTGCTTGAGCAGGAACTTGGTGATAAAGAT
>JAZOWR010000183.1:0-2645 GCA_045659345.1 Ructibacterium sp. | reverse complement strand
TACGCGTTTACTGAAGTTGCAGCCATTTACCCGATTACCCCGTCTTCCACAATGGCAGAATATGTGGACGAATGGAGTGCCAAAGGCCAAAAGAATATTTTTGGCGAAACTGTAGAAGTTATCGAGATGCAGTCTGAAGCTGGTGCAGCAGGTGCTGTACACGGTTCGTTGCAGGCTGGCGCAATGACCACCACCTTTACCGCATCCCAGGGTCTACTTCTCATGATTCCCAACATGTACAAAATCGCAGGAGAACTCCTCCCCACCGTATTCCATGTTAGTGCAAGAGCAATTGCTGCACATGCACTGAACATCTTTGGTGATCATCAGGATGTTATGGCTTGTCGTCAGACCGGTTTTGCTATGCTGGCATCCGGTTCCGTTCAGGAGACCATGGATCTGGGCGGTGTTGCTCACTTGGCATCTTTAAAGAGCCGTGTTCCTTTCGTACACTTCTTTGATGGATTCCGTACTTCTCACGAAATTCAGAAAATTGAGGTTATGGACTATGAAGACCTGAAAGGCCTGATTGACAAGGATGCGCTGAAAGAATTCAAAGACCGTGCCCTCAATCCGGAACATCCTGTTTTGAGAGGTACTGCACAGAACGGTGACATCTATTTCCAGGGTCGTGAGGCTTGTAACAAGTTCTATGACGCAGTTCCGGATATTGTTGCTGACTACATGAAAGAAATCACCAAGATTACCGGTCGTGAATACAAACCCTTTAACTATTACGGTGCTCCGGATGCGAAGAAGGTTATCGTTGCTATGGGCAGCGTTTGTCAGGCTCTGGAAGAGACCGTTGACTATTTGAACGCAAGAGGCGAGAAGGTTGGTGTACTGGAGGTTCACCTCTACAGACCGTTCTCTGCAAAATATTTCTTTGATGTAATGCCTAAGAGCGTTGAGAAGATTGCTGTTCTTGACAGAACCAAGGAACCCGGTTCTCTGGGCGAACCTCTGTATCTGGATGTATGCAATCTGTATAAGGTTTGCGACAATGCACCCATGATTATCGGCGGTCGTTTTGGTCTCGGATCTAAGGACACCACTCCCACTCAGTTGGTTGCAGTGTTTAACAATCTGGATGCAGCTGAACCCAAGAAAGGCTTTACCATTGGTATTCAAGATGATGTTACCAACCTGTCCTTAGAACTTGGCGAGAGAATCAATGCGGCTCCCGCAGGTGCTACCCGTTGTAAGTTCTGGGGCTTTGGTTCTGACGGTACTGTTGGTGCCAACAAGGATGCGATCAAGATTATCGGTGATAACACCGACATGTATGCACAGGCATACTTTGATTACGCTTCCAAAAAATCCGGCGGCGTTACAATGTCTCACCTGAGATTTGGTAAGAGCCCGATTAAGTCCACATACCTGCTGGATGAAGCCGACTATATCGCATGTCATAAGCCTGCTTATGTTTATCAGTATGATGTATTGGAAGGCTTGAGAAAAGGCGGTACCTTCTTGCTTAACTGTGTATGGAAACCGGAAGAATTGGACGAGAAACTCCCTGCCAATGTAAAACGCTATATTGCAGAGAACGATATCAACTTCTACACCATCAACGCAGTAGATGTTGCAGTTGAGGTTGGTCTGGGTCCGAACCGTATTAACATGGTTACACAGAGTGCATTCTTTAAACTGTCTGAGGTAATTCCTTTTGATGAAGCTGTTGCATTAATTAAGGATGCAATCAAGAAGACCTATGGTAAAAAGGGTGACGAAATCGTTAACATGAACTGTGCAGCAGTTGATGGTGCGATTGACGCCCTGAAGAAGATTGATGTGCCCGCATCTTGGAAGGATGCAGTTGATGCTCCGGCTGACAACGGCGATCGTCCTGACTTTATTACCAGCATTGTTGACCCGGTGAACGCTCAGCGCGGTAACAAACTGCCGGTTAGTGTATTCAATGGCAGAGAAGACGGTACCTTTGAAACCGGTACTTCCCGCTATGAGAAACGCGGTGTAGCCGTTATGGTTCCTGATTGGGTGCCTGAAAACTGTATCCAGTGTAACCAGTGTTCTTTGGTATGTCCTCATGCGGCTATCCGTCCGGTTCTGGTAAATGCTGACGAAAAGGCTGCAGCTCCTGCAGGTTTTGATACCCTGAAAGCTGTCGGCAAAGACTTTGCTAATTTGGAATTTAGAATCCAGGTATCTCCCCTTGATTGTCTGGGTTGTGGTGTATGTGCTAATGTATGTCCTGCACCTAAGGGTAAGGCTCTGGTTATGAAGCCTATCGATGATGTTTCCGCAGCACAAGAACCCAACTGGACTTATGGTATCGAAAAGGTTTCCAACAAGGCAAATCTTGTAGATGTTTCTGCAAATGTGAAGAACTCTCAGTTTGCAAGACCGTATCTGGAATTCTCCGGCGCATGTGCAGGTTGTGGTGAAACCCCGTACATCAAACTGATCACCCAATTGTTTGGTGACAGAATGATGGTTGCAAATGCAACCGGTTGTACCTCTATTTGGGGTGGTTCTGCTCCGTCTATGCCATACTGCAAGGACGAGAACGGCAGAGGTCCTGCATGGGCGAACTCCTTGTTCGAGGATAACGCTGAATTCGGTCTTGGTATGGTAATCGCCAACAAGAAGATTCGTAAGACCTTGGAATCCAGAATGAATGA
>JAZOWR010000182.1:0-5662 GCA_045659345.1 Ructibacterium sp. | reverse complement strand
GTGCAATTGCCGTAGTCAGCGTATGGGTGAGCAATAAGCCTGCAATTCCCAAGGCAATAACCCACGGTTTGCTGAAATCCTCAAAAACAAGGTTGTACAAGCCGTAAATCACAAAGGGGAGGAAAATAAACGACTGCACCTCTCCGAGGGCAAATCTTGTGTACATATTGTCAATTCTGTAAAATGATGTGCTGAAAATTACAGACGCAACAGTTGCACTTACGGGGGATTTTGTGATTTTATAGCCGCACCAGAACGAGATTGCCACAGTTAGTGCGTTGCAAATCATAAGGAAAATCGCCATACTTTTTCCTATTCCAACTCCTGCAACTCTCAGCAGAGCAGGAATATACAGCAATAAATCAGGATAGGCAACAGAGCTTGCATAGCCCATTCCCTCCATAAACAGATAGTCAATACCGCCTGAAAATATATTGCCGCTTTTGATTCGCTCCGCCAAAGCTTCAACTCGCAGATAGTGATATGGAGCGTCATGACCAAGCAACGGGCAATTCAAGGGGAATAACTTCTCCGATAGCATTACAACAGTAAAAAACAGAGCTAAAAAGCATACTATCCATATTGCTTTGCTTTCGCCGTGTTCGGGTTTTGTGTTTGTTTTCATTTTTGTCATTTCTAAAACTCCTGACTTTACTCCGATATTTCGGAGCGATGTGATTATTCAAAATAAAAAAAGCATTCCCGATTTCTCGGAAATGCCTGTTCAATGAGGGTGGGAGATGGGATTCGAACCCACGATCTTCGGGACCACAATCCTATCTTTTCGGATATTCCGCAGTTTTAATCGTTTTATTACATATCTAATTTTATTCGATTTTTCGAGGAATTTTGACTGATAACAGCCAAATGCTTTTGAGAAAAAATTTCCGCACTTGTAGGAAAAGTGTAGGAAAATAAAAGCTCATATTTTAATCCGCACTATATTTTTTCATCAATCGGTATTAGTATATATCAGACTTTTAGTATATAATACGCATTACGTGTTGTACCTTTAGAATCTAATTTATCATCATCCACCATTTTTTTCAAAAGATTATATGCTTGCGATTTGGTGAGATGAAGCAATTCCATGACATCTCCACGTGTTATTGTACCGCCGTTTTCTTTGGCAAACTGCATCACCATTTCGGGATACCTGACATTATCAATTCCCTTCTGCCTGATGTAACCTGTTATGTTGTTATCAGCATGATACAGCTTTGCACTTAGCGTATAACAACGACCTTTTCCATTCCCTGAAGGTTCAAGCATACCTGATTCCACAAGACGTTCAGCTGTAATTCGTGCCTTTTCTACGGTAATATGAGCAAAATCTGCAAGCTCGTTTACTGTTGCTCTGCGGCTTCGTTTTAAAGCATTCAGAACAAGTAATGAATTGATAGGAAGAGATTCACCCGTAGTCCTATGTTCTTCCGAAATCAATTTTGTGAAATTCGGATCCGGTAAACTTTTAGGAATAAATAGTTTTACCATTACATTGGTAGATTCTGAATAATCCGGAAGTGGTTTGCCATAGAGAAGCGATCCTTCAAATATTCGGTCAACACCACGTCCTGTACGTTCTGCCAAGCCGATACGCTTCATTGCATCAGCAAGTGCTGTGTTTCTTCCATGTGGTTCCACTGTCAGCAAGTTCTCAATAGTGACGCCCTCAATGAATCCACCAGGATTGCTGATAGTCATGCCATCGTTGTCCATCTGGACACGCACTCGTCCCATCATTGTGTAATCACGGTGGCTGAACGCATTGACCAATGCTTCACGGAAAGCTCTTTTATTATAATCAGGCACAGAAATACGGAACAGGCCTTCTTCAATCTCTGCTTCGGAATTTCTTGCATTCATATATGTTTCCATCTTCTCAAATGCTGCCAACAGCGGCAAAATAAATGACTCGTTCAACACTACATTTGTGCCGTTCATCACTTGAAATGCCGCCTCTGCCGTAGGTACGCATCTACGAAGGCTCTCTGTACGACCTATCAAAAGCATACCACAGTAAGTTGGGGTAAGCTGACCGTTGTTATCTGCAACAAGACGAAGAGCCTTATCAAGTTCTTCATCATCCAGTTCTAACAGATTCTGTTCACCTTGAGGATTCATACGAATAATACTACGTAAGCGTTCCCTTTCTACAGGGTCAAGGTCGCTGTACTTAGCATCTGGTACGCATAAGCTGGAATAATCAAGTAAACTAAGATCGCTTAGACGAGATGCTATCTCATGAGGATACATAGGAACATTTTCAGGTGTTCCATCTGCTTTGATGCGGCGGCGCTGAATCTTACCGGAAGATGATGCAACTATGCTTCTGTTTTTTGGAACAGAAATCTTTAGATACTGCTTATCTTCAGATTTTTCTGCACGGACTGCAATCGGAGGAACTGTCTTATTGGCAATAAAAGCCGCTAACTGTGTGATATCTTGATGAGACTTATGAAGTCCGGTGATCTCACCGTCACCCTCAATACCGAGGTAGATATCTCCGCCGTTAGTATTTGCAAAAGCGACAACTGCATCAACCAAATCAGAATCCGGCAACTTGTTTTTATCACTCTTAAATTCAATAGTCAGATCCTCTTTGAATCCGATATTCATCTCATCACCCCCATTATTTTATCATTACTCGTTATTGCATATTATTGCACATGTGCAATAGCTACTTAGATAGTATAACACAAATGTGCAATAATGTCAATATCTTTGCGTAATTTAAATGATGGATTTATAGATAGCTTCATTCTCATTAAACAGATATATTGCAGCCCGAATAAGACTATTTTGATACCATGTAAATGCGGCAGGCTGTGAGGGCTATTTTGTTTCAGAAAAATCTTTTGCTTGAAAAAAGTGGTATAAGTGGTATTATTTTGCAAAAAATTAGAAAAAATATCCGATTTCTCTTGAAACTTTATCTGTCATATGGTATAATATGTAGCATAGTGTATTTTATCCAATTGAGAAAATGAAGAGTATACCGAAAGGTGGCTTAACTATGGCTGATAACAAGATTATTTCTATACCTGACGGAAAAATATGTGATTATGTTGACGGTAAGTTCCGTAACGATACACCCGAAGAATATGTCCGTCAGACTATTGAAAAGCGACTGATAAACGAGCATAAATACGATGCTACACAGATAAAGATTGAATATACGCTTCAGCTCGGTTCAAGGAAACCAAGAGCTGATATTGTCATATTTAAAAAGGATTGCACTGAACAGAAGCAAGAGAATGTATATATAATTATTGAGTGCAAAAAGGAAACTGTCGATGCAAGGAACGCTAAAGACGGTGTTGAGCAGTTAAAGTCATATATGTCTGCCTGCCCTAATTGCGAATGGGGAATGTGGACAAACGGCAAGCAAAAGGAAGTTTTCAAGAAATATGTTAATGATCAGGGACAGATTGACTTCATGGATTATAACGATATTCCTTCTGCTGACGGAAACCTTGATGATATAAATCGTCCTAAGAGAACTTCACTGAAGAATGCTTATGATGACAATCTGCTTTTTGTATTCAAAACCTGCCATAATCATATTCATGTGAATGACGGTTTACAGAAGCAGCCCGCATTCTTTGAACTGTTAAAGGTTATTTTCTGTAAGATAGAAGACGAGCGTAATATCCCTAACCCGTTGGAATTCTATACAACTTCCGAGGAACGTTCTAATCCTGACGGTCAGCTTACAGTTAAAAAGCGTATCAGCAAGATATTTGAGCGTGTAAAAAAGAAACATGGCAAGATTTTTGATTCTAATGATGAAATAAAGCTGGCACCAAGAAGTCTTGCTTATATTGTAAGTGAATTACAGAAATACAGTCTTCTGAACACCAATATTGATATTAAGGGTAAAGCCTATGAAGAAATAGTAGGTGCGAACCTTCGTGGCGATCGTGGTGAGTTCTTTACCCCTCGAAATGTTATGAAAATGACTGTCGAGATGGTTAATCCGAAAGTTGATGAAAAAGTATTGGACAGCTCTTGCGGAACAGGAGGATTTCTTGTTACTGCAATGACTCATGTTATAGCTCAGCTTGAAGCTGAATTTTCTGAGCAGATCGGACTTCCACAGAAAGATTGGGACTACGACACCAAGAAGCTATTTCAGGAAAAAATCTCAGATATGGCAGCTCACAACTATTTCGGTTTCGATATTAACCCTGATCTTGTAAAAGCCACAAAGATGAACATGGTCATGAACAATGACGGCAGCGGTAATATATTACAGACTAACTCTCTTCTGCCTCCTCATGAATGGACTGATGAATTTCGCACTAAGCTGGCAGAGGCTCTTGGTATCAAAAAAGAAGAAATCCGAAATCACAAGACTTTAGAGTTCTTTGATGTTATAGTTACTAATGCGCCTTTTGGCAGCAAAATTCCTGTAAAGGATAAGAATATACTCGAACAGTTTGAACTTGCCCATATCTGGGAGTGCGATAAGAAAACTAACGTTTGGACTATGACAGACCGTTTGCAGTCATCTGTTCCTCCTGAGATACTCTTTATTGAGCGCTGCACACAGCTTCTTGCTCCTGGTGGTCGTATGGGCATCGTACTGCCTGACTCAATTCTTGGTTCTCCCGGACTTGGATATATCAGAGAGTGGCTTATCCATAATCATCGTATAGTTGCAAGCATAGACCTTCACGCTGACACTTTCCAGCCGAGAAATGGCACTCAGACTTCTGTTCTGTTCCTGCAAAAGAAAACTCATGAGCAGAAGGATAAAGAAGAAAAAAGCGGAAGTATGGCTGATTACAACATCTTCATGGCTATGGTTGAGAAAATCGGTCATGATAAGAGAGGAACACCTATCTTCAAGCGTGATAAGGAAGGCAACGAAATACTTATTCCTGAGAAAAATAATGTCTATGTGCTTGATAAGACAAGTACAGGAGACAGAACCGTTGCTCATGAGCGTAAGACTAAGATAGAAGACGATCAGACACCTGATGTTCCTGAAATATTTGCTAAGTGGAAGAAACAGGAGGGCTTATCATGGTAGACAATTTAGCCCGAAAACTTGATAATGCCCCGAAGACTGAAATAGAAATAAGCGAAGCGCCCGTAAAATGGTGTTCGGTTTCTCTTGCCGAAATGGTTGAACGTGGTAAAAGACTTGAAGCAAGTGTTTTTGATGTTGAAGCAAGGCAAGCATGGGATTTAATCAACAATAACAAGTATCCTATCACTTCTCTTGGAGGTGCAAACGGACTAACCACATCTTACACCTGCGGAAGATTCAAACGTATCTGGGTAAAGAAATCAGAATACCCGATTTATCAGCCTTCTTCTGTTGTTGATATAAAGCCGACACCAGACGGCTATATTTCTAAGAAAACAAAGGTAGATATTGATTCTCTTAGAGTTCATAGAGGGCAGATATTGCTTACTTGTTCAGGAACTATCGGAAAAGTATCTCTTGTATCCAAAACGCTTGATAATGCTATATTCAGCCATGACCTGTTAAGGATTGATTGCAAGAATCCTGTTGATGTCGGCTATATTTACACTTATCTTAAAAGCAAAATCGGAAGTCAGATATTGATAACCAACAAATATGGTGCCGTAATAACACATATTGAGTCGGAACACCTTGATACTGTTCCTATTCCGAACGCTCCTGACG
>JAZOWR010000181.1:0-4726 GCA_045659345.1 Ructibacterium sp. | reverse complement strand
CCCTGTTTTGCTATTGCAGATTTTGCCGAGCGGTATCTTGGTGCACAAGCAGTACAGAACGGTTCTGTATTGACCATTACCACCAAAGCCGGTGCAACCATTACGATAACAGAAGGAAGTGCTAATTATACCTATAATAGCACCAATAGAACGATGGGGACACCTGCCTTTATGGAAAATGGCGTCATGTATGTTGACGGCAGCGCCAGCAGAATCTTTAGCGATTTGGTCTCGGGTGCAAGAACTCCTACATGGGTTCCGCGGGCAAAGCTGCTTAGATTTAGAACCAATTAACAGGCAGAGTAAATTGCAAAGACGCGAGAATTCTACTCAAAATTGTTTTATGTAACCATCCTAACAGGAATGGGCATTGGTATGCTCCTCCATCGAACATTTTGTTTGGTGCGAGGAGCATACAGGTTTTCTGCCATTTTATGTTACAGCGAATCGAATTTCAGGATTTATCATAGTAAGAGGGGAGCAAGTGAAATGAAATTAACATTCATAGGAGCAGCTCATGAGGTTACAGGTTCATGTACATTGCTTGACGCCTGCGGAAAGCACATATTAATCGACTGCGGCATGGAACAGGGCGGCGATACATACGAAAACAATGAATTGCCGATTGCTCCGTCAGAAATAGATGCCATTTGCCTTACTCACGCACACATCGATCATTCCGGAATGATTCCGGCAATGGTTGCCAAAGGGTACACAGGCCCCATCTACTGCACAGAGGCAACACACAGATTGTGTAATATCATGCTACAGGATTCTGCCCACATTCAGGAGCAAGAGGCCGAATGGCAGAACAGAAGAGCAGAGCGTTCGGGCAAGGAGCAGTATGTTCCTCTATATACGGTAGCGGATGCCATGGAAGCCCTTGCATTGTTTCAAGGATTTGGATATCATAAACCGATTGAAATATTCGAAGGTATCACCATAAATTTCTGTGATGCGGGGCATTTACTTGGGTCGGCAAGTATTCATATTACAATAAGCGAAAACGGAGAAACAAGAACGATTTTGTTTTCCGGAGACCTGGGGAATATTGACAGACCTCTTATCAGGGATCCGCAAAATCCGCCTTATGCAGATTATGTTGTTATTGAATCAACCTATGGGGACAGGATACATGGCGAACGCCCTGATTATATTGCACAGTTAACAAAGATAATGCAGGAGACTTTTGCAAAAGGCGGCAACCTTGTTATTCCGTCATTTGCAATAGGCAGAACGCAAGAGCTTTTATATCTGTTTCGGATGATTAAAGAGCAAGGACTTATTAAGGGATACGAAAATTTTCTTGTTTATGTTGACTCGCCGCTTGCGGTGGAAGCAACAAAGATTTATCAGGATAATCTGACGGAGTATTATGATGAAGAAACATTAAAACTGGTCGAGAAAGGAATCAATCCGATCACATTTTCCGGACTCAGGCTCAGTGTGACAGCAGAAGAATCAAAAGCGATTAACTTTGACCAGATCCCCAAGGTTATTATTTCGGCATCAGGAATGTGCGAGGCAGGTCGGATAAGACATCACCTAAAGCATAATCTGTGGAGAGAAAACAGCACCATACTCTTTGTTGGTTATCAGGCAGAGGGAACCTTCGGGAGAAAGCTGATAAACGGTGCAAAACATGTATCCTTGTTTGGTGAGGAGATACAGGTCAATGCAAGAATCGAGTCAATCGTCGGTATCAGCGGCCATGCAGACAGAGATATGCTGCTTGGTTGGCTTGGCAGTATGGAAAAAGCACCAAAGAAAGTTTTTGTAAATCATGGCGATGATATGGTATGTGACGGATTTTCTCAAACCATTTATAATAAGCTTCGATTTGCTGCAACTGCGCCATACAGCGGAGACGAGTATGACCTTATGTCGGGCGAATGTACAGCAAGAGGCAGAATTGTGAAGCTGACAAAGGTTTCCGAGGGAAGACGAAGAGCAAATCTTGCATTTGACAGACTTATGACGGCGTGCCAGAGGCTTAAAACGGTTGCAGAGCTCAGCCGTAACCTGACGAATAAGGAATTGGCAAAATTCACCGACCAGATCAATGACTTATGCGATAAATACGCGCGAAAATCAAAAGAAACACATACAAAGCAGTAAGGAGAGTTGATAATGAGAAAAAAACTTCAAGATA
Source organism: Ructibacterium sp. (assembly GCA_045659345.1). Classification (GTDB taxonomy): domain Bacteria; phylum Bacillota; class Clostridia; order Monoglobales; family Monoglobaceae; genus Ructibacterium. Next base: position 2,574 of record JAZOWR010000181.1, on the reverse strand, counting down.
AAATGTTTGAGTTAAGTTATCTCTTTGAGCTTTTTATATCCGTGATGGTAGGGATTGCAATATTGATTCTTTCGGTACGAATGATTGTTGAAACATTCGGCGGCTCACTCTACCATGGGGGAGTGAGTTCATTGGTGAAAATTCTGGATGATGCAATCATACTTGCAATTGGAGCAGAGCTTATCAAGATGCTTTGCAAACATACCCCGGAAACTGTCATAGAGGTAATTGCATTTGCCCTAGCGCGGCAGTTAATTGTGGGGCATGCTGCACCGTTAGAAAACTTTATTACGGTAGTAGCGATTGCGGTATTGTTTGCCATCAGAAGATTTCTTCTCAATCGACATGATATGGTAGAAACCCCTGACGGACTTATCGAGGTCGAAGTGATGAAAAAAGCGCAAAACGATTAATGCAGGAATGTGATGGTTGTACGGATTGCAAAATCAGTTACCATTCATTGCTTAAGATGGGAAAAATGCCCGATGCAGCAGCATCGGGCATTTTTGATGGAGCAAAATACAGACAGGCAACTAACAAATTTTTGAATAAAACATCAATATTAGAGTTTTTTTATAAATTTTTTAATTTGATATTGTCATTTTTAAAGCTGATATGATATAATATTTTTTATATAACAATGGGGAGTCATTCTCATTGATAGACCTACCGGAGGTGTTAAGGTTGTTTAAAATTATTAAAAAGGAAGAGTTAAACCCCTTCGTGTCCTTGATCGAAGTAGAAGCACCTTATGTTGCACGCAAGGCAGAACCGGGACAGTTTATCATTCTTAGGGTTGATGAACAAGGCGAAAGAGTCCCTTTTACCATTGCGGATTATGACAGAGAAAAAGGAACTGTTACGGTGATCTTTCAGATCGTCGGACAGACAACCGAAAGGATGAATCAGCTGCAAGAGGGAGATTGTCTTTTGGATTTTGTCGGCCCTTTGGGAAAAGCGTCGGAATTTTCAGGCGTGAAGAAGGCAGCGGTGATTGGAGGCGGTTTGGGAACTGCCATCGCTTATCCTCAGGCAAAAAAGCTTTATGCTATGGGCGTTGAGGTAGATATGATTAATGGGTTCCGCAACAAAGATTTGGTCATGATTGAAGAGGAGTGCAGGAACTCTTGTACCAATCTTTATACGATGACCGATGATGGCTCTAACGGTAACCGGGGATTTGTCACCGATAAGCTGAAAGAACTCATTGAGGCAGGCAATGCATATGATATTGTAATTGCTATAGGTCCGCTGGTGATGATGCGTGCAGTATGCGAGCTGACCCGCCCTTACGGAATCAAGACGATTGTCAGTATGAATCCCGTTATGATTGACGGTACGGGAATGTGCGGAGGATGCCGGGTAACGGTCGGCGGAGAGACCAAATTTGCTTGTGTAGATGGCCCTGATTTTGACGGTCATCTGGTGGATTTTGATCAGGCAATCCGTCGCTCCAAGATGTTTGCCGAAGGTGAACGCCGGTCCAGAGATGCACATAAGTGCAGAATGGAGGGGATGAACCATGCCTAATATGTCACCCAACAAGGTGCCGATGCCCGAACAGGCAGCGACAGTCCGCAACAAAAACTTTCAGGAGGTTTCTACCGGTTATACGGCAGAAATGGCAATGGAAGAGGCGCAACGCTGCCTTGACTGTAAGCATCGACCCTGTATGAACGGATGTCCGGTTCATGTTAAGATTCCGGAATTCATTGCTCTGGTAGCAGAAGGCAAGTTCGAGGATGCTTACCTTAAGATTCAGGAAACCAGTTCTCTCCCTGCTGTCTGCGGTCGGGTATGTCCTCAAGAAAGCCAGTGTGAAAAATACTGTGTCCGCGGCATAAAGGGCGAACCGGTTGGAATCGGAAGACTGGAACGCTTTGTTGCTGACTGGTATATGGAACACGGGAAAAGTATAATCCCAAAACCCGTACCAAACGGCAAAAAAGTAGCCGTGGTCGGTTCCGGACCTTCGGGACTTGCCTGCGCAGGCGATTTGGCTAAACTTGGGTATCAAGTTACCGTGTTTGAAGCATTTCACACTCCCGGCGGCGTTCTGGTTTATGGAATCCCTGAGTTTCGCTTGCCCAAGGATATTGTTAATGCAGAAATTCGCAAGCTTAAGGATTTAGGCGTTACCATCATGACCAATATGGTTATCGGTAAGGTTCTTTCCGTGCAGGAACTTTTGGACGAAGAGGGATTTTCTGCGGTGTTTATTGGTACCGGAGCGGGACTTCCGTCTTTTATGCAAATCGAGGGTGAAAATCTAGACGGCGTATATTCTGCCAACGAATTTTTGACCCGCATCAATTTAATGAAGGCATATCGGTTCCCCGAATATGACACGCCTATTTATATGGGCAAGCATGTAGTGGTTATCGGCGGCGGAAATGTAGCAATGGACGCGGCTCGCAGTGCAAAGCGATTGGGGGCAGAGTGCGTTAGTATTGTCTATCGCCGGAGCGAGGAGGAAATGCCTGCTCGGCGGGAAGAAATCCTGCACGCAAAAGAAGAAGAAATTGACTTTAAGCTCCTCTGTAATCCGGTTCGGATTCTGGGCGATAAGGACGG
>JAZOWR010000180.1:0-11273 GCA_045659345.1 Ructibacterium sp. | reverse complement strand
GTTAGAATTGAATGGACACAGCCTGAATGGGTTTGTGTAGACTATAACAACAGTGGATCAAGAGGTTTCGTATCCGATGAATATTTAAAGGTTTACGAAGGTGACATTCCTGAATTTGATTCCACAGGTGGTCAGGCGGTTGTTGAGGTTGCAAAGATGTATCTTGGTGTTCCTTATGTATACGGCGGAACTTCGCCAAACGGTTTTGACTGTAGCGGCTTAATGCAGTTTGTTTACAAACAGCTTGGTTATTCAATTAACCGAGTTGCGGCAGACCAGATGAATAATGGTGTTGCTATTGCTAAAGAAGATATGGCACCTGGTGATCTTGTTGGTTTTTACAGCAGTCCAGGTAGCGGCTATGTCAGCCATATCGGTATGTATGTTGGTGATGGCATGATGATTCATGCGCCCCATACCGGTGATGTTGTAAAATACAGCAGCATTGAGGATTCCTATTATTCAGCGCGTTTTGCGGGAGCTCGTAGAATTATTTACTAAGATAAATGAAAGACCGAAGCGTTTTGCTTCGGTCTTTTTGTGTGCAATCGATGATTTGTATTACAAAAAGTTAGGCGTTGTTGCTCAGGTCCTTTTCGTATTTTTCAATCATTTTCTTAACCATTTGACCACCGATGGAACCGGCCTGTCTGGAGGTAAGATCGCCATTGTAACCCTTGTTCAGAGTTACACCAACTTCGTTTGCAGCTTCCATTTTGAACTGTTCCATTGCAGCTTTTGCCTGAGGAACTACATAATTGTTGCTGTTATTATTAGAATTAGCCATTTGTTTTCACTCCTTTGTAAATGAAATAATTGTTTTTCGGTTACATTATTATTTTGGGCGCTAAGATGAAATTTATGCTGGCAAAATGTACCGCACATTTTATTCACGCAGCTGCCACATCTATCATCATTCCCTAAAAATCAAAAAATATTTTTATTTAAAACGCTTGCATGAAATTGGCAAGTATGGTAGACTTTATACATAGAATATATGATTCGAATTGTATTTAAAACAGAAAGGAACATGCATATGGCAACAAATGTTACATTTAGCTATCAAAATGCACTTGGCTTTTGTTCTCAGGAAGAGATTAACCGGTTAAGTGAGCAGATTCAGGCGGTTCATAATCTGCTTCATAATAAAACCGGTGCCGGAAATGACTTTCTTGGTTGGCTGGATCTCCCGGTTGACTATGACAAAGAAGAGTTTTCTCGCATTAAGCAGGCCGCTGAAAAAATCCGCAAGGATTCGGATGTGTTGGTGGTAATTGGCATTGGTGGCTCATATCTTGGTGCAAAGGCGGCTATAGATTTTTTGAACGGTCCGTTTTATAACAACACCCAGAAGCCGCAGATTATTTTTGCAGGCAATAACATTAGCCCAAATTATCTTAATTCTGTTTTAGATTTTCTGGAAGGAAAAAATGTCTCTTTAAATATTATCTCGAAATCCGGCACAACAACAGAGCCGGCGGTTGCTTTTCGGGTGCTTAAGCAGTATATGGAAACCCGTTATGGCAAAGAGGAGGCAAGAAAAAGAATTTATGCAACAACGGATAAGGCAAAGGGCGCATTAAAGAATCTTGCGAATGAAGAAGGATACGAGACCTTTGTCGTCCCGGATGATATAGGCGGTAGATTCTCTGTCCTGACAGCGGTGGGCTTATTGCCCATTGCAGCTTGCGGTGCCGACATTGATGCACTGATGAATGGGGCACAAACAGCACGGGAGTTATATGCATCCCCCAATGTTTTAGAAAACGAATGCTATCAATATGCAGCTGTACGAAGTATTTTACACCAAAAAGGAAAGAACATTGAGTTAATGGTTAATTATGACCCTGAACTTCAGTATTTTACCGAATGGTGGAAGCAGCTCTACGGCGAGAGTGAGGGTAAAGAGCTTAAAGGCATTTTTCCTGCCGGCGTCAACTTTTCAACAGATCTTCATTCTATGGGTCAATACATTCAGGACGGTATGCGGCTGTTGTTTGAAACCGTGCTGTATGTAGAAAATCCCAAGCGTGATATTATAATTGAAGAAGACGCTGATAATGTGGACGGACTTAACTTCTTGGCAGGTAAAACGATGGATTTTGTTAACAAAAAAGCGTTTGAAGGAACTTTGCTTGCCCATACTGACGGCGGAGTCCCCAATTTGATTCTTAAACTTAAAGCACTGGATGAACTAACTCTTGGTCAGCTGATTTACTTTTTTGAAAAAGCCTGCGCTATCAGTGGATATCTTTTAGGAGTTAACCCCTTTGATCAACCCGGAGTCGAGAGTTATAAAAAGAATATGTTTGCCCTATTAGGCAAGCCGGGATATGAAGAAATGAAGGCGGAGCTGGAGTCAAGACTTTACTAGGAAATTTCTCCAAAATTTTTGTGGGAAATTTTATGAAAAAATTTGATAAAAACTATTGTTTCTTTTCTTTGTTTATGCTAGAATATAGACAAGGTTAAAGTTTCAACCAAGAAAGGTGGAATTCATCATGATTAAAATTCATATTGGTTTAAAGGGCAGCGGTAAAACCCCGAAGCTGATTCAAGCAGTTAACGCAGCCATTGATATTGAAAAAGGTAATGTAGTGTGCATTACTGAGGGTACTCGCTTAATCCATGATATCAGCAAAAAAGCAAGAATGGTTAATACTGAAGGTTTCGATGTTCGCAGCATGGAAATGTTCGAGGGTTTGATTTGCGGCATTATTGCACAAGATTATGATGTAACGCATATCTTTATCGATAGCATATTTAAGAGTGTTCCCAACGGAAGCATGGAAGATCTGGAAACCCTGGTTGCTAATCTGGAGAAACTGGAAGAGAAGTTTAATGTATCTTTCACCATGATGGTAAGTGCAGAAGCAAGTCAGGCAGGTACAAATGTAAAGAAATATATTGCGTAATTTGCAGAATTTTCGTGAACGGTTTTTAAGCAAAAATATTGACTTAATGGTGTTTTTGTGGTAATCTGGAGGGAGTTGCGGCAGTTTGACCGCACTCCCTTTTTGTATAAATTTTGATTAAGATGGTGAAAGCATGTATTATAAGAGTACAAGAAACGCAGAACTTAAGATGAAATCTGCAGAAGTAATTAAAAAAGGCCTTTCTGAGGAAGGCGGATTATTTGTTCCGGAGGAAATCCCCGCCCTTTCTAAGGCAGAGATGAAGAAGATGGTATCATCTTCTTATGTAGAACGCGCCAATTTGATTTTGAAAAAGTATTTAACTGACTTTACCGCAGCGGAATTGTCTGCTTGCACCGAAGCTGCCTATGGAAGTAAATTTGGCAGCGAGGATGTAGCGCCGATTTTCAAGCTGGATGATACCCGCTATATTTTGGAACTTTGGCACGGACCAACCTGCGCCTTTAAAGATATGGCGCTCCAAATTCTCCCTCATTTTATGACACATGCCATGAAGAAAACAGGGGAGAAGAAAGAGGTTGTGATACTGGTTGCAACTTCAGGGGATACCGGCAAAGCGGCGTTGGAAGGTTTTAAAAATGTTGCCGGAACTAAAATTGGGGTATTTTATCCTACCGGTGGCGTCAGTGACATGCAAAAACTTCAGATGATGACCCAGGAAGGCGAGAATGTTTTTGTCTCCGGAATTGAGGGTAACTTTGATGATGCGCAAAGCGGTGTCAAGGTAATCTTTACGGATAAAAAGATTGCAAAAGAGATGGAGGAAAACGGTTATGTGTTATCCTCTGCAAACTCTATTAACTGGGGTCGTTTGGTTCCGCAGATTGTTTACTATATCTCTGCATACTGCGATATGGTCAAACGCGAAGAGATTGCTATGGGAGAAAAAATTAATATCTGTGTTCCCACCGGCAATTTTGGAAATATTCTTGCGGCGTACTATGCTTATAAAATGGGAATTCCGGTTCATAAGTTTATTTGTGCATCCAACCGTAATAATGTGTTAACAGATTTTATTCGAACCGGAGAGTATGACAGAAATCGTGAGTTCTATCCCAGTGTTTCTCCGTCTATGGATATTTTGATATCCAGCAATCTGGAGCGGTTGCTCTTTGACCTTTCCGGCGAAGATGCTAAAAAGGTCAAAACCATGATGAACAAACTCAATAAATCCGGCAAGTATTCCTTGACAAAGGCACTGCACAAAAAGGTTACCGACTTATTCTGGGGTGGCTGCTGTGATGACTACTTTACCAAGGAACGGATTTGGAAAACCTTTACCGAAACAGGTTACACCCTGGATACTCATACCGCAGTAGCTGTAGATGTCTATCAGCAGTATGTTGCAGCAACCGGTGATACCACAAAGACGGTAATTGCCTCTACCGCAAGTCCCTATAAATTTAACAAGGATGTACTTTCAGCACTTGGAGAAGATACCAATGCGGATGATTTTGCTCTTCTTGAACGACTTGAGGCAAAGAGCGGGATGAAGATTCCGGCTGCATTGTCAGAGCTCAAGAGTAAAGAACGGCGGTTTGAAGGTGTAATTGCTAAGGATGAAATGTACGATCTGGTTCAGAGTTATCTTGAAAAATAAAAAATCAGCCTGCGATGTACACGCAGGCTGATTCCTGCAAATATTAGTTGCAGGGTTTAAAGGTGACACACTCAGTATCGCAGGAACTGCAGCAGGTCTGACCTGATCCTACCTCGATTTTCTCTGCTGTACATTTGTTACCTTCAGCATGATACGCACACTGCTGTACGCTGCACATGATACCCTGGATTGTGTTTTTTGCGTTTTCCATATTAGACACCATTCCCTTTCTGCCTGTTTGACAACAGGCGTTATAAACACAATCTTAGTATAACAAAGGATACGAGAATTATACAAAGGATTTGGTTAAATGGCAATTTTTGCAATTTCTGATTTGCATCTTTCATTAAATGGCGAAAAGCCGATGGAGGTATTTGGAACCCGTTGGGAAAACTATACGGAACGAATGAAGGAACGCTGGAATCGCATTGTTCAAGATGAGGATTTGGTGCTGGTTGGCGGCGATATTTCGTGGGCGATGTATCTTGAGGACACAGTCAAGGATTTTGCGTATCTGAACGATTTGAACGGACAAAAGCTATTGATAAGAGGTAACCATGACTATTGGTGGACAACGCTTGCCAAGATGGAAAAGTTTATTGAGCTTCATGGCTTTGATACCTTGCATTTTTTAAAAAACACTGCGTTTATGTGGGAAAGCACCGCTATTTGCGGGACAAGGGGCTGGAGTATTCCGCATTCTGAATCTGTGGGTGAGGATAAGAAAATTTATGACAGAGAGCGGCAACGACTGTTGCTTTCGTTAGAGGCGGCAAAGGCGCTTAACCCTGAGCGGATTTTGACATTAATGCATTTTCCTCCTCTGGAGCGGGAGGAGATTTCTGTTGGGTTCTTGGATATTATGGAGCAATACGGCGTTGATGAATGTATCTTTGGGCATTTGCATGCATCTGCGCACGGGGCGGCACCGCAAGGTGTGATTTGCGGAGTAAAAATGCGTTTGACTGCTTGTGATTACCTGGATTTTACACCCTGCCTGATTGAAGGATAAAAAAATAAATGAAATGCAAGAAAAAACTTGCATTTTTTGAAAAGATATGCTATACTATTATGGTGTATTTTTAGAAGCAAGAGAGGAATGTTGTAAATGAGTACTGTAGAAAAGCTTGACAAGAATGTTGTAAGTTTCGAATTTTCTGTTTCTTCTGAAGAATTTGAAAAGGCGGTAGAAAAGGCTTACCGTAAAAATGTTGGTAAAATCAACATCCAGGGATTCCGCAAAGGTAAGGCACCTCGCCAGATTATCGAAAGATATTACGGAGCAGAAATTTTTTATGAGGATGCAATAAACATTGTGCTTCCTGATGCATATGATAAAGCGATAGAAGAAAACGGTATTCATCCTGTGGCTCAGCCTGAGATTGACCTGAAAGGTGAAATCAGCAAAGAGGACGGTGTAACCTTTACTGCTAAGGTTGTTGTAAAACCGGAATTTGAGATGGGTACTTATAAAGGCATCAGTGCAACCAAGGTGACTCACCGTACCTTGAAGAAGGATGTTGATGCTGAAATCGAGAAACTTCGTGAAAGAAATTCCAGAATGGTTTCGGTAGAAGACCGTGGAGTTCAAAAAGATGATATCGTAAATATTGACTTTGAAGGTTTTTCTGACGGCAAGGCATTTGACGGTGGCAAGGGCGAAGGTTTTGACCTGACCATAGGTTCCGGTCAGTTTATTCCCGGTTTTGAAGACCAGCTCATTGGTGCAAACATTGGTGATGAAACTGAGGTCAATGTGAAGTTCCCTGAGCAATATCACGCAGAAGAATTAAAAGGCAAAGATGCGATGTTCAAGGTAAAAATCAACGGTATTAAGGTAAAAGAATTACCTGAACTGGATGATGAATTTGCTAAGGATGTCAGCGAATTTGACACTCTGGAAGAATTACAGAAGGACACCAAGGAAAAGTTGTCTGCACAGAACAAAGAGCGTGCACGGCACGAAACCGAGGAAAATGTTATCCAGGCTGTATGCGATGCTACTGAGATTGACATTCCTGAAGAGATGATTGATAACCAGATTCAGAATATGATTCGTGATTTTGATATGCAGATGCGTTATCAGGGCATGGATCTTCAGCAGTATATGACTTATACCGGCACTACCATGGAAATGCTCAAAGACCAGTTCAAGGAAGAAGCCGGCAAGCGGGTTAAAACATCTTTGATTCTGGAAAAGGTTTGCGAGCTTGAAGGAATCGAAGCAACTGATGCTGAGGTTGAAAAAGAATATCAAAAGACCGTGGAAAGCAGCGGTATGAAACTTGAGGATGTAAAGAAGTACATCCCTGAGGCAGATATCAAGGAACGCATCAAGGGCGACAAGACAGTGAAGTTCCTGGTTGATAACGCAGACTTTAAATAAAGATACGCGTATTTGAGGGAATAGTGTATAATATAAGGTTGGTTTGGGTATACTATCAGTATCTGCCCAGGTCAACCTTTTGCACAATCAATGGGGGTTCGGATGCCCATGCCGGACAAATAGATGCCATGGGCAGAAAGGTGAAGTGAAAGCATGGATAATTTTAAAAACAGTATGATTCCGTATGTCATTGAACAAACAGGAAGAGGAGAACGCTCTTACGATATCTTCTCCCGTCTTTTAAAGGACAGAATTATTTTCTTATCGGATGAGGTAAACGATGTAACTGCAAGTCTGGTTATTGCACAGCTTTTGTTCCTTGATAGCGAAGATCCCGACAAAGATATCAATTTGTACATCAACAGCCCAGGCGGTTCTGTGACTGCCGGTATGGCAATTTATGATACGATGCAGTATACCAAAGCAGATGTATCTACCATTTGTGTCGGCATGGCAGCATCCATGGGTGCATTTTTGCTTTCTTCCGGTGCTAAGGGCAAGCGTTTTGCTTTGCCTAACAGTGAGATTATGATTCATCAGCCTCTTGGCGGAACACAGGGTCAGGCGACAGATATGAAGATTCATGTTGACCGCATGCTGAAAATTAAGGAAAACTTAAATCAAATTTTAAGTGCAAACACCGGTCAAAGCCTGGAGATTATCCAAAAAGATACCGAGCGTGATAATTTTATGACTGCACAGCAGGCAATGGAATATGGGTTAATTGATAAGATTGTCACCAACAGATAGGGGAGAATAGTATGCCGAATAAAATGGATGGCGGTCATGTTTGCCGTTGCTCTTTTTGTGGAAAGAGCGAGGATCAGGTTAAGCGTCTGATTGAAGGTCCTACCGCCTATATCTGTAACGAGTGTGTTTCTTTGTGTGTAGAACTTTTTGAGGAAGATTTTACACATGATGGAACTGAATTTTGTTTGACAGAGATACCCAAGCCGAAAGAGATTCACAGTTTTCTTGATGAATATATTATCGGTCAGGAAAAGGCAAAAAAAGCCCTTGCGGTTGCAATTTACAACCATTATAAGAGAATTCAAAGCGGTGCTGTGCATCAGGATGTAGAGCTGCAAAAGAGTAATATATTGATGATTGGCCCTACCGGTTGCGGAAAGACCTTTCTTGCACAAACGCTGGCAAAAAAACTCAATGTTCCTTTTGTTATTGCCGATGCCACATCATTAACGGAAGCAGGTTATGTAGGCGAGGATGTAGAGAATATATTGCTCAAGCTGATTCAGGCAGCAGACTACGATATTGAACTTGCACAAAAAGGAATTATCTATATTGATGAGATGGATAAAATCTCCCGCAAGTCCGAAAACCCGTCTATCACCCGTGATGTTAGCGGCGAGGGGGTTCAGCAAACACTGTTAAAGATTTTGGAGGGTACGGTAGCATCTGTGCCTCCAAACGGAGGGAGAAAACATCCTCATCAGGAGTTTATCCAGATAGATACAACCAATATTCTTTTCATCTGCGGTGGCGCATTTGAAGGTATTGATAGAATTATTGAAAGCCGTGTCAATAGTAAAACCATGGGTTTTGGTGCAAAGGTTGAAAGCAAAAAAGACAAAAATCGCGGCGATATCTTAAAAGAACTTCAGCCGGAGGATTTGCTTAAATTTGGTATGATTCCGGAACTGATTGGACGCCTTCCCATTGTAACAGTGTTGGATTCGCTGAATGAGGAAGCGCTCAAATCCATTCTTAAAGAACCGAAGAATGCATTGCTTAAGCAGTATATTGCACTGTTTGATATGGATGGTGTAGAACTGGAATTTGATGAGCATGCAATTTCTGCGATTGCTAAACTTGCGATGCAGCGTGAGACCGGAGCCAGGGGACTTAGGACCATTGTTGAAGATATTATGCTTGATATTATGTACGAGATCCCTTCTGAACCAACGATTGCAAAGGTTTTGATTACCGAGGGCTGTGTGAACAAACGCAGTAAGCCACGGTTTATCCACCGATCAGATAGCGAATCTTTATCAAAAAAGAATGCAGGTTAAAAAGCCGCTGCCACTCCGTTTGACGCGGAGGTGGCGGTTTTTTTATACAGAAAGAGGTGTGCGATGAAAAAGCAATTCTATGTTGTTATTGCAATAATGAGTATTATTGCGCTATGTTGTTGCTCATCCTGTAAACCGTTTGTACCGCCTCAGGATAGATTTGAAATTGTCACTACAATTTTTCCTCCATACGACTTTGCAAGGGCGGTCGCCGGTGAAGATATACAAATACATATGTTGCTAAAACCGGGGACAGAAAGCCATTCCTATGAGCCTTCGCCTGCGGATATTCTTATGGTGGAATCCTGTGATCTCTTTATCTATAACGGCGGTGAATCGGATGTATGGGTAGAAACATTATTGAGTGCCATTGATAGCTCTAATCTTCGAGTCCTTCGAATGATGGATTGTGTAGAAACACTGGAAGAAAAAACGGTAGAAGGTATGCATGCACCGCATCATCACCACGAGCATGAGGAGGAATTTCATCCGGAGGTTGTCGAATACGACGAGCATATCTGGACTTCCCCCAAAAATGCAATTGTGATTACCGAAGCTATCACACAAGCACTGATGGAACTGGATGCTTCCAATGCTGCCGGTTATCGTATGCGTGCCGACCGTTATCAGGCAGAACTAAAAGAACTTCATCAAATGTTTGTATCTATTGCCGAACAGGGAAAACGCAAAACCTTGATTTTTGGTGATAGATTCCCGTTTCGTTATCTTGCAGATGAATACGGCCTTGACTACCGTGCAGCGTTCCCGGGATGCAGTGCAGAATCTGAACCGGGAGCAAGGACGGTTGCGTACCTGATTGATAAGGTCCGCAAAGAACAGATTCCCAACATTTTCTATATAGAATTCAGCAATCAAAAAATAGCAAAGACCATTCAAGAAGAAACAGGGGCAGTTCCGCTCCGCATGCATTCCTGTCATAATTTATCCAAGGATGAAATAGAGCGTGGAGAAACCTATCTTTCGTTGATGTACCAAAATGCGGAAAATCTAAAGGAGGCGCTGCAATCGTGGCATTGATAACATCTAAGAATCTGAGCCTGGCATATGAGGGAGTGACCGTCATCTCCAACCTAACCTTTATGGTAGAGAAAAAAGACTATCTTTGTATTATTGGGGACAATGGAACCGGCAAGACTACGCTGATACGCTCAATTCTGGGTCTTAAGCATCCGGGCAGCGGTGAAGTATATTTTAGTAATGACCTTCCTCGTAATGCAATTGGTTATCTTGCCCAGCAAACACAGGTGCAAAAAGATTTTCCTGCGTCTGTTTGGGAGGTTGTGCTCTCCGGTTGCCTGAATCAAAAAGGATTCTCACCGTTTTATAAGAACGAGGACAAGCAAAATGCTATGCGGGTTTTAAAAATGCTGGAGATTCTTGAGTTAAAGCATAAATGCTATCGGGAACTTTCTGGCGGACAACAGCAACGCGTACTTCTCGCCCGTGCCATACTTGCCGGGAAGGATGTTTTGGTTCTGGATGAGCCGACCACAGGCCTTGATCCCAAGATGACCACTGAGTTTTTTTCACTGGTTCAGCGTTTGAATCAAGAAGAGGGAATAGCTGTTGTTATGGTAACTCATGATACCCATTGTGCCGTAAAGTATGCCAAACATATTTTGCATTTAAAAGAAGATGGCTACTTTTTTGGTAAAACCGATGATTATGTTTCCAGTGAGCAAGGAAGAAAGTACATAGGAGGACACCGTCATGATTGAGATTTTATTACAGATGTTTTCCTACACCTTTATTGTTCGAGCTATTTTAGTTGGCAGTTTGGTAGCACTTTGTGCGTCCCTGCTTGGCGTCTGCCTTGTTCTAAAGCGCTATGCTATGATAGGTGACGGACTTTCGCATGTTGCCTTTGGTAGCCTTGCTGTCGCAACCGCTATGAACTGGGCGCCGCTTGAGTTTGCTATTCCCGTGGTGATTTTAGCTGCTTTTTTACTCTTGCGGATCAGTGACAGCAGTAAATTAAAAGGCGATGCAGCGATTGCTATGATATCTACCGGTGCATTAGCGTTTGGAATCCTGGTTGCTTCTAAAACTACAGGTATGAATACGGATATTTACAACTATCTTTTTGGCAGTATTCTTGCTATGAGCAAAAATGATGTAACATTAAGTCTGGTGCTCGCCGGAATTGTTATTGTATTGTTTTTGTTGTGCTATCACAAGATTTTTGCCGTTACCTTTGATGAGAATTTTGCCATTGCAACCGGAACCAGAGCGCGCTTTTACACCATGATTCTGGCACTTTTGACTGCGGTTACCATTGTGCTTGGAATGCGGATGATGGG
>JAZOWR010000179.1:0-1610 GCA_045659345.1 Ructibacterium sp. | reverse complement strand
GGAAAGGCTTCCGGCGGCGCAGCGGGCGATCAGAACGGCAAAGAAGTTGTTGTGCGTGATTGGTACAACAAACCGTGGAACGTGGCTCTGAGACCCAAGAGAGTCGAACTGGCTGAAATGAGCGCAAAGGCGTGCGAAGCGGCTTGCGCAAACCCCAATGTCGGATACGACCAAGGCGGCAGAAATACCCTGTACGCAAAGGCAAAGGCTGTTGCGTTCGATTTGTCGAAGGTCGACACACCTTGCGAATGCGACTGCTCCAGTCTGATGCACGTGTGTGCCATTGCCGGCGGTGCAAACCTTACATACGGCAGCAACGGCTACACCACCCGCACCATGGTCAATGCGTTTGTAAACAGCGGCGATTATGAAAAGCTGACGGACAGCAAGTATCTTACATCCAGTAAGCACCTGAAGCGTGGTGATATCCTAGTCAAAGAGGGCAGCCACACGGTTATGGTACTGGACAACGGAGAATCTGCTGCGCCGGTTGTAACGCCTCCCGTGAACATCCCGCTCGAAGACGATGCAACGATCTACTATAACGTGCGGCTTCCCATGCTCCAGAAGGGCATGAAACGTGACTCCGTAAAGGCTATGCAGCAGTTGTTGTTTGCGCTCGGTTACGACCTTCCCCGCACCGGCGTTTTTGATGATGTGACTGTACTTGCACTGATTCAGTTCCAGAAAGACTTTGGCATTGAAGCAAACGGAAAGTGCGGTCCCGATACGTGGAACGCCCTGCTTGGGCTTGTAAAAGCGGGGTGATTCCGATGGACATTGTAACGTTGATTGGCTATATCCTTGCAGTAGCCGGTGGAATTTCCACCATTGCTGCTGCAGGTAACTGGATCGTGAAGATCATCACCGCACTGAAGGCACCTAATGCTGAGCAGAACCGCCGCCTTGCAAATCTGGAAAAGCACATGGAAGAGGTAGACGGATTCCTTGCAAAAGACAAAAAGCGTCTGGACAATATCGATGAAAGCACCCGTGTTACCCAGCGAGCGCTGCTGGCGCTCCTTGCTCACGGCATCGATGGAAACCATCAATCACAGATGGAAGAAGCCAAGAACGAATTGGAACTCCATCTGATCAAAAAATAACAGGAGGAATATCATGATCATTGAAATTATCAACAACTACGGCGCAGAAATCCTCGGCACCCTGCTGGTTACCCTGTTCGGTATCTTCGGTATGTGGCTTCGGAATCTGGCAGCTAAGTATCTGGACAACGATACAAAGTGGACTCTGGCAAAGGTTGTTGTTCAGTTCGTGGAGCAGACCTACAAGGATCTTCACGGCGAAGATAAGCTGAACGTCGCCCTTGCTACCCTTTCGCAGCTGCTGATGCAGAAGAATATTAAGACTACCGCACAGGAAATGCGCATCCTCATCGAAGCCGCCGTGGCAGAGTTCAACGAGGCTTTCAAAAAGAAAGAGGCTTAATTTATGAACGATCTTCTGTTTAACTCCAAGTTGCTTGGGGCTATGCAGGCACATGCGTGTTTAACAGAAGAGGAGTCAATAGTGCTGAACGACTGGGCAAAAGGGAAGAGTATCGCCAACACTTCCATGATGCACAATATGTCCGAAAGCACAGTAAGCAG
>JAZOWR010000178.1:0-2245 GCA_045659345.1 Ructibacterium sp. | reverse complement strand
GGAACCTTCCAACAGGTCAAAATGCTTCATCAGTGAGTAGATTTCCACCACAGAATTGACGAAGAAGCAGACTGTATCATTGTGACTTTTCAGATATTCCTCCACAGCTTTAGCGATATTATATGTGTGGGTGACGGTTATATCCTGCCTGTAGTCGTAATCTGCTTCAATGTCCTCTGTGTAAAACAGGTTTTCCTCAAAGCGTGGGTCGCTGAAACCGATAGGGGTAGCTGACACCAAAGCCTTTCGCTTGAACAGGAAGAAGTCGTTCATCGGCATTACGATGTCTATTCTGTAATCGACATCCGTAATCAGCTGGTGACACTCATCCATCAGCAAGAAGAAGTCTGCATAGATGTTGATTCCTAACTTCTCGCAAGCTGACTTCACTTTGCAGAAACTCTCTGGAGTAGTCATGATCTTGCGGACTGCATTGCTAGCAATGTAGTCAAGGACTTGGTTCGGCTTCACACCTTCATAGACCCCTAACAGGTTCGGATATTTACTGCACTTGCTGAGGATCACGGGGACATTCGGAACTATGATAATTGAGTTCCTGTCCGTGTTTAGTTCCAAGGTAGTTGCTCCACAACCAGGAATCCTCTTTGAAAGTATGCAGTCTGAGGGAATTTCATTCATTATGTCTGGCAGGTATTGTCCTTTAGTTAATGTAATCATAATCCATTTTCGTTTAAGTAGTCCATGAACGCATCGGTCTTCCTGATGCTGAAATAGAGCTTGCCGAACCGAAACAGTCCTCTGAGCTTCACGAAAGCTTGCGTCTCTCTTAGAAAAGGTATGCAAGCAATGTTACATTTGCTATCTACCAATTCCCTGAGTTTGCTTTCTTGGAAGTCCTCAAAGGTGAACCTTGAAATCTCGGAAGGGAACACGCCGAAGTCCTCGTATTCACCTGTTTGTAGATAATTCAGTAGCCATCGCCAGCTATTCTCGTTGAGCTGGTAGCGAAGTCCTGTAACTCCCTGACAACTGATCCATGCTTCATCCTCAATGCGGATGTTCAGTTGTTTGCCTTGTTTCATAAGGAGCTTTACCTGACGATGTGCGACTTCGTTGTTATAGGTGGATGGGAATGCTATTGCTTGCATGTTGTTAAAGTTTAGAGGGAGATTGCTCTCCCTCTGGGTTAGTTGATTAGGCTGCCTTGAGAGCATCGCTGATGATAGTTTCTATTTCATCTGTTCGCTTCAAGCAGAACTTTATCTGCTTGCGGTATGCGATTGTGCAAGTTGCTGACACGTATCTGTCGCCATTTCCTGCGATGAAGTCCGCATCGAAGCGGCACTTCAGTGGTGAGTTGATGAACTGTCTGAACAGTTCGATTCGTGGATCAGTTTCAGAAACTTCGAGAATATGTTCTTCAGCCTTGTATCCTTCCAAGGCACCTATCATCGTGCCTCTCATGGCACCGAGCATGTACTCCACTAACTTGGCATCAGCACATGTTTCGTATTTTCTGAAGAACTTCTCTCGGTGGTTCATCTTGACCACCATTCTGAGGAAACCATCCTCGTTCTTGAAGCTTACCACAACCTCTTGCGGTATTTCCATGAAAGCATGGAATAGATCGTTTACAACCTGCTGGTCAACCTTGGCAGTCTGGGCTACTGTACCTTCACCCCAGACGTTTGAAAAATCGATTATATTATTCATGTTATTATTTGAATTAGAGTTATTTACTTCGTTAGCTACTACTGGGTTATTGATAATTTCGTTCATATTCGTATGATTTTTAAAGGTTAAAATTAAATTTACTGAGTTCTGTGTCATAGGAATTTACATCCTCGAAATCGTTATCTATAAAGGTCAGTTCCTTTATGATGTCTATCTCGGGAGTCTCCTCCCACTTGGCAGTTGTTTTGCTGACTGCCTTTGTCGCATTTGGGGTTGCCACCCGTATAGAATCTTTCATATGAGAAAAATTTAATCTGTTAATAATATGGTCTCCGTATTTCGTGAGACATTCAGGACAATCTTCAACGGGCGCCCTTGTTGATGATTGTTTGTTCAAGCCTGTTGCTTGGTCTCGGTGGTTCTTGGTTCGCACTTACTGTTCTTCGGTGGGAACTCCCTGATTCGTGAAGTAGGAGATGAACTGTCACCGTGACAAATCAACGCCCCTTGAACTGGGGTTGCGTTGCTCCTCGATCCCTCAGGAGCGACGCGGTATGTTGTCAGTATTTCAAAGAACTTGATGCAAAGGTAAGGCAGATTTGACCGTTCT
>JAZOWR010000177.1:0-2953 GCA_045659345.1 Ructibacterium sp. | reverse complement strand
CCTTTGCCTCATATTTCCGATAGGACTTGTACGGCTTCAAGTCCTCCTGATAGGGGCAAGTCTCAAAGGGGCATTCAATGGCAATATCAACGGTTGCAAGCTGCGTTTCCGCAGTCATAAATTTAGCGTGGTCACAGAGGTAGCAACCGCAGACCGCTTTCATCCTAACAGAAATCTTACGCACTGTCCCTCGCCTCCAACATCTGTTGTACCTTGATTTCTCCACGGAACTTGTTCATAGCTGCCCAACTGTACCCACGACCTGCCAACTCGGCAATCTCACCATTGGTCATACCTTGAATGTAGCATTTGTGAAGAACGTCATATTCTTTCGTGGGTAGCCGTTCGATCACGCATAGGATATCTTTTCGGGTCTGGTCAAGTTGTGCAGTAACTCCGTCAATCTCTTTTTCGATATCAACGATCCTTGCAACGGCATCAGCCATCTTGTTTGGCTTGCCGGAACTCTGCACCCTCTCACCATCAGGGGAGGCTGTCACGCTACGGGCAATGTCCTCCCATCGTTGTTTTTCAATGACCTTGTTGGCAAGCACTCTCTCAATCTTTCCGTATTGTTTGAGAAAGGCCTTTGCATTTTCGTTTGCCATATTATCCCTCCTTCACAGGCTGTTTGAGCCATTCCAGTGTGTTCGGCACAGGGAAACAATCGTTTCCTCTTCTTCGGCATCTGCTACACGCACCAAAATCTTCGAGCAAATACGCCAACTCTTCATCACTCATAGCCCGGATGCGGTCTGCGTTGGTCTTTTGTTGAAAATCCCGACAATCCCTGACCATATCAGGAACAGGACTATCAGCCGTCTTTTCACACCAACCATTCGAGAGGAAAGTGCAATTTTTGCACATTACATCTTTTGCCATTCTCATTCACCCCCGGCAAACAGATCTCTCTTGACCCGGTTATACTCACGCTCGCTGCATTCGCACCACTCTGTGCTCCTTCCGCCGTTGTCGTAGGTAATCCGATATCTGATTTCCCACTTTGCCTCATGATGAACTGTTTTTACCACAGGAACCAAAACAAAGCCACCACTCAATATGTCGAACTTGTGCTGATAGGATGTTTCTACCCGGTCATAGGCTTCCGTGTATCTAACATCGATTGCCTCACGGCTAACTTCCGTGGCACAACCTGCACACAGCACCACCATGATTACCAGCAGGATAATTGCAATAATCTTTTTCATTTTTTCTCTCCTTTGTTGTGAATAAGAATCAAAAACTCTATCAGCTCTTCTAACGGAGCCATTCTCAGCATCTGCAACATGGTTTTCTCGGAGTAATCATGGGGATTCGTTTGCCTCATTCCGCACCGCCTCCAATCAGCCAAACAGTGTTCGGTCATCATCATCGGAATCATCTTCCGTCTTGTTGCTATTTTCATCCCCGCCGAACAGTGAGCACCCAAAGGCAATAATCAGCAGAAACAGGATGCCAACTCCGCACACGCCTACAAGGGACACACCCAGACTTTCGGCGAAGATCTTGATAACTTCATTCAGACCCATCTTTTCCACCTCCGTCCAGCTTCGCTCCGCAATTAGGACATAGGTTTGGTGCAATATCGTTATAATCGGCATCGCAAACCCTCATAGTTGCTCCGCACTCCAAGCAGGTATAATTGTATGTATACCATTCATCCATGAACTCTGACTTTTTGCACCGCCCATGCACCACAGGAACGGCATCCACGGTGGGAGCTTTTTCTATAAAGCTTCGCACTTCAGCCACCTCGTCGCAGATAAAGGTCTTTGGTCTTAACTCGTCAGCATCAATCAGCCTCATTGGTTGCACTCCTCTCTCGGTAGCTTCACGGTGTTTCCGTCTTTTAGATCGTCGGAGCCAAGCTGAAAAGACACAAGCGAAAATCCGCCCCCCTCGCAACAAACGCCATTCAGGAATCCGCAAATAATGGTGTCGGGAATATCAAGCGTTATTTTCATCGTTTGCCCTCCTTTCTCCGTAGGAGCAGAAGTCATCGTCTGAGTAGTTGTAACCGACTGGCTTGCCATCGCTACCAATCATGCGATAACAGAACTTTATAGGTGGCATCAGCTTGCTTTCTTTGTAGCACTTGCAGTCCTTGCACCGAACCACAGCCACAAGATCAAGTTTCTGTTCCTTTGCATCTTCCATTGCGATCTTCTGGTTAAACTTGTGACACGGACTATCATCAAGGAATATTGCTTGGTCTAATGTGCCGCACCTACAACTATCAGGGCATTTCTCGTATGCCCCTTTACTGCATTTTATCCAGCTCATGTTCTGCTCCCTCCCTTCGCAAGTGCCCGAATTCCCAAGATCGCAAGGACTACCAGAAAGAGCACCGTTGCCCCGGTGTCACCATGTTCGATCCATAGGAACCGAAGCCCCGCCATAAATTCAGCCATTATCTTCGCCCTCCGCACCTGCTTCGGTGTAAGTGGCGGTGTAGTCTTGCGCACCTTCTGTGTGGGCGAAAACCCCCAATCTCGTACGCTTGACGATTTCCTTTATCTCTTCCGCTTCTTTTGCCTCCTCTTCAGCCTTTGCAGTTGCGGTCAGCTTGTTATACTTCCAACCGATGCCATACACTGCCACCAGTCCGGCAAGGATGCCGACCACGGCTGCGAAGAAGTCAACGATTGCGGTATAGCCGGATTCCTTGGGGATTTCGACAAATAGCATGATTGCGGAAACCGCCCAAATGATGATGATTGCGGAAAGTGCCACGATGACCAGACCACTGGTCAGATTTTTAAAATGCTTTTTCATAGTTTTTGCTCCTTTTCTACATTGTCCCGATAAATCAGGATCTGGTTTATAGTGTCACCGCATTTCTCAAGCGGTAGTTTCTCTTGCGATCTCTCGCAATGGTGAAGGCCTTGGATCTTTCGTAGATTCTGCCACCTACAGCCTCGTCAATGTCTATCAGCTCGTCCTCGGTCAGCTC
>JAZOWR010000176.1:0-24998 GCA_045659345.1 Ructibacterium sp. | reverse complement strand
TTATACTATATATTGATGTGTTCGTGCTGTGGCTATTCCTCTTCAAGTCCTTTGCCGAAGATTTTCCGGCTGATGTTGTCGATTTTATCCCAATTTTTTACGCCAATCCAAAGGCTTAAACCGATGATTACAATCGGGAATAACTCACTTAGAATGCTGTTAATCAGTTCCATAAATTTAAATTTAATAGTTAGTAAAAGGGTGTACCTTTGGCCGTCTGAGAAAGTCGGCCTTTCTCAAACTACGCAATCAGGATATAATAATACTCTCAGGATTTTTTACCTACGATAGTAGGAATCTGCCCGAATGGGCTTGTTTTCTTAGGATGCCGTCAAAGACGAAACGATAGTGTCAAAATTAATATTTCCATAGGCTTAAAATTTAATATATAATACAATGTAAATATCTGTGTCTCAATCTGATAGTACAAATTTACGGATTGTTTGCTACTATCGCAAATGCGACAAAAAGATAAGATTTGGGGTTTGAATTGTTAACAAGTCTTTATTATCTCGTATTTGATGCGAATTTTACTCTTTGAATTGTGAAAATCTGTAAAAATAAGGCTGAATTTGTGTAATTTGTCGCAATTGCAATTAACATATTAAACAAATTTTAACTACAAATCGACTCTACAAGGCTTATGGGTTGTTTAAGAATGTTAATAGAGTTAACATTAAGTTTCGTTTGTAGTTTGAAAGATATTTTCACAATTAGAAAAAGTCTCGAAATAGAGAGACCAAATAGGCTATTTGCAAGCGATTACACCGGATGCGTTTCGGCTACTTTTGTTTTTCAAACAAAAATTCAAAAAATCATGGCAAAATATAATGATGTTAGAGAAGAATTGCTACAGCATATTCGGGATGGTTGCACTTTTAAAGAAGCGTGCCAGTATGTCGGTGTGTCTGAGGGTCAGTTCTACGAATGGAAAGCAACAAAACCCGATTTTGCTGAGGCCGTTAAAAAGGCTCGAAAGGATGGCCGTGCAAAGATAATTCCTGAATTGGAAAAGAGCCTCTTTAAAAGAGCGTTGGGTTACGAATTCGAAGAAAAGAAAGTAGAGACGTTTCCCGATGGCAATAGTCGGGTTGCGGTTACGAAAAAGGTCATGCCTCCCGATGTGGGTGCTCTGGTATTCGCTCTCTGTAATTTGGCTCCGGGTGATTGGAGAAACAAGGTCGAACAAAAAGTCGAAGGCGATTTGAAAACAACCGTAAAGGTTGAAGTTGATGATAAGGACACAATGAAAGAAATCCAAAAATTAGGCGAATGATGAAAAGAACACTTGCAGAATTAATGCTTATTCTCCCTTGTGTTGATAATTTCAACGACTGGGCGGAATCCTTACCATGTCCTACCATGGTGGGACCTTACTTGTGTCCGAACCTTGACGGCATGACATTAGGGCAATATATGGCATTAGCGCACGTTGAAGCAGATAACTTACTATTTGAAGCGATGCGGATAATGTTGCCTTACAAGCTACCTGATGAAGTGATAGGCGGCTTCGATGCGTCTGAGGTAGTCGGCTTCGTCTGGCACTTGTCTAAGACCGTCAACCAGTTAAACGAATTATTTGAAAGCCTTAATCCTGAACTCTCAAACGAAGAGAAAGCCGCCGGACCTCCGAATATTGGGGTAATGGGTTTGATAGATTTCGCCTCAACTCGATTTAATAAAACATATAGCGAGGCGGAAAGGCTGAACGTTTGGGAGGTGTACGAGGCTATGAGAATCGCCACCGAAACGGCGGAATATAAGAAACGATTGCAAACCATATACACACAAAGAAAATGAAGCAGATAGAATCTATTGCCCATAATATCGGCATGTCCTACAAGTTCGGGACGTATAGAGAGGTAAACCATTTGTTTGACCGTGATGATACGTTCCCGGCGGTTGCTGAGTTGTTGCCGCTCAAAGGCTCGTTTGAGTTGAAGTTTGAGAGCGTCAAGGATTCGCAGGAAATAACATTGCTGTTTCTTGATGTTGACCAGAAGACCGTAAACAGCGAGAAGACCGCCGAAGTAGTTGACCGGATGAAATCTAAGGCTCTGGAGTTCGTCAAGGTGCTCAACGAGACCGATGAATTTGAGTTCATAGACGGCGTTACGCTCCAATATTTTACGATTGTGAAGCAATTTGATAAATGCCTATCAGGAATAGAAATAACCCTGAATTTGCGACCTAATACCGCTGTTTGCTTATGAGCCAATTGATTAAACAAATCGTAATTGCCGAATTGGAAGACCTTGCAAAGCGGATTGCGGCTAATATCGAAGCCACTGGGCAAAAGAACACGGGCGCAACCGCTAAGAGTATGCATGTCGAAGAGGACGGGAATACTTTCACTCTCTATTCTCGAAGAGGCTTGCACGGCTTGGAAATCGGTTTGCACCATAGGCCACCGATTGACCCGATTGAAGATTGGATAATTTCGAAAGGGCTTGCAAAGGAAACACCACAGAAAACAAGAGGCTTCGCCTTTGCCATTGCTCGCAAAATGGAAACGGAGGGTTCGTTTCTGTATCGAAATAAACGGACTTACGGCGGTGTGGCTAATCCTGATGTTTACTCAACCGAAATCAAAGATACGGTAAAGCGACTATATGACAAACTCGGCGATTACGCAATAAAACAAATTGAAACGATAACACTTAATTTCTAATATAGATATGAAGTTAGTATTTTTAGCAGACAATTGTGAAAGTCAAGACCCGTCCAAAACCCCGGAAATCGTTGCAGAGCGGTTAAACAAACTGGGTGCGGAATGGAATGCAGCAACTCGCACGCTTACGATAGATTTGACCTACGAGAGTTTCTATTTCGTCAAGATTACGGCTATCTATCAGGATGGCAGTAGTGAGCAATTGGGCATTGTGTACGATTTAACTATCTATAATTTTGAACTCAGCGAAGACAAGGCAAACAACTTGTCGGGCTTTAGTATTGACTTTAGAAAAAGCGGCGTGCCATCGTATCACGATGTCGGTATTAGCTACGTTTATACGGAGGCTACTGGTCAATATATCTATCCGACTGGTGTAATTGATTCCAAGGAATTGCCAGTGACACAAATCGGGTTTGCAGGGTTCCAGAGTTCACCCGAATTTACACACATCCGCATGATGGTTGCAGAAATCTACGATGGTGGTGTAGGTGGTGCAGGTCATGTGTGGGTTACTCCGTACTATGACAAGAATATCGACTACACTACGCTACTTCATGATATTGCGCCATTGTGCGAGGGTAAGAAGTTGGCTAATTTCAACGTACTCTATCAGTTCGCAGCGTATAATCCTGAAACCAAGGATTACGATTACATTGATTCTTATATCGTTGGCGATGCTACGAATGCCGTGACGTTCTCAGTATCCACCGATGTGGCTGAAGAAGTAATATCCGTGTTGGCGATTGATGGAAAGGTTTATTGTCTCAGTCCGGCAATTCTTCTAATAAACCGACAAGAATATAGAGAGATTAACAGCGTTCAAATCGAGGTCGGCAATTATACAGCATCTTATGAGTTCTTCGCAGACCGTAATTTGCTTGAAATCGACATAGCGGAATATCTCAAAGCGATGTGGGCTAATATTGATGTATTCGAGTTCCAACAGATGCAGACCACCATAGTAGTGAAGTTGTTCGATGCGTCCGGTGCTCTTCTGGAAACCCAAGGCGTTGCAGTGACTTCGATTTATGGCAAGCAGCCGGAACCCGAAACACCTGAGCATTTGCGGCTTCAATGGCTTGATAAATTCGGGCACTTGCATGATGTAATCTTCAAGGTGTTCCAGAATGTCGCAGAGGGTTCAAGTGCGCAAAAGTACGTGGTTAATCGTGAAGAGCATGAAGAAAAGAACGGCGAACGCTCTCTCTCGTTGGCTTATGTCGGTGCGAACGCTTCACAGCGCATTGCTCTTGAAACGATTGTGTTTAGTGACCATGTGCGTGCGCTATTCGGTAATGCCTGGAAGCGTGTAAAAGTAGCCAACACCTACAAAAATGGTGCAGGCCGCATTACTAAGAATTTCGAGATAACTATTAAATATTCTATCTGATGGAACGTTTAGAGATATACAACGAAAGGGAAAAGAAGTCTTTCGAGATTGATTTGAAACCGGATAATTCCGTTTCATTGCAGTTAAAAAGCAACATCTTTTCAGCTATCGACAAAATAACGCTGAACCACTCGTTTAGTATCACAGCCCCGGACACCTTGCAAAATCGCAGGGCGTTCGGCGTTGGTAATCAGGTGGCGGCGGATTCGGATGCAGTGCGCATGAAATACCCGTGTAAGTTCTACCGTGATGGTGTGCAGATTCTTAGCGGTACATGTATCGTCCAGAGCATTGAAAACGGCTCTTTTTCCCTTTTGTTAACTTGGGGTTTGGATTGCCTTGAAGCCTTGAAAGAGGGTGGCGATTTGGAAAGTCTGGATTTGGGAAATATGACTTTCACCGGAGAAACTGAGGGAATGCCAATTCCACAATATAACACCTTTGCGGAATGTATGGAAAAGGTGATGTTCTTCGCTCATTCCTTTGGTGATTTTGCAGAGAAAAATGAATTTCGCCTATCTGCTACGAACCAATTCACGCCGTGCGTTGCGGCTCGCACGCTGTTTAAGCAGTGTTTGGAATCGTCCGGCATTGCCTACGAAGTGGATAAAACCGCTTTCGAATTCATGAAGCGTTTGGCTATTCCACTGCCTACACTTGACAGCGGTAAACTTGAAATAGCCGTTAACGGCGTGGGTCGTGTTGATGATTCGGAAAGAGAAAGCTACTTCCCTTTGTCGGATTCGGTACAAACACCAGTGTACTACGTTAGCGGATTTTCAACTGAGTCGGCTAATCTGCCAGTAGAGAAAGGAAAGATATTTAACATCTTATCCCAATGCGATGCTAATTTATCGTTTCATGTGTCCGGTGATGGTTTACTTTCATACTTCATTGAAAGCCTCCGTCTGTGTGTGGTCGAATATGACGATGATTGGACTGAAACAAGCCGTGAGTACAAGAAACTGGAATCAACTCGGTTTGAAATGGTAGGAACTCAGTTCGTCTACTACTTCGAAGATGTTGAAATCTCTGTGAGCGGTAAGGCTGATTTCTACTTTGTCTTTCATGGCACAAATCATGATGTGTTTGATTTTGTGTTTGATAAGGTAGTAGCCGAATTTACAGAGCCGCCGATTACCGCCGGAATGGAACTATCCATAGCGGCCAATCTGCCGAAGTTGAGCAAAATCAACTATGTGAAAGCATTGTGCCAGATATGCGGTATCTTTCCAATTCCCCTGGTTGATGGTTCAAATGTAGTGCGGTTTGTCGCTCCTGGCATTCTGGAAGCAAACAAGGCTAATGCCGTGGACTGGTCCGGCTATGTCAACGGTGAACCGAAAAAGATAGCTTTTGCGTTCTCTGATTTTGCCCAAAACAACCTGATAACGTATAAAGATGGCGAAAAACATGCAGCATCGTTCCCAATGGAATCACCAACAGCGGACAAAGAAAAGACCGCTTTCGAATTGCCTTTCATGCACTTGGCTGGTGGTCGTTGGCCGTTGTGGTCGGTAGAATATGACGAAGATAACAAGGTTTACGAATGGAGCCGTGAAAGCGTGGACCCGGCTATCTACTACCTTAGACCAATGGGAGGCGATGAAAATACACTTGCTTACCTTTCGTTTGATGAGTTGACTCCGGTCGCAATATTGAAACGATGGAAGCCGTTAACCGATTCCGTGAAGCGTGCAAAGGTGGTGCAGGTAGATTTGATGCTACCACAGATTGCAGTGAAATATGTCGATTACTCCGTGCCCGTTTATATTGAGCAACTGGGTGGCTATTTCGGCATCGTTTCGTTAAACAATTCAAGAAATAAAACAACAGCTGAACTAATCAAAATCTAAGATATGGAACAAACGGTAATTAAAATCAACGTCCAGGATACAATCGACCAGATAGTAGATTTGTCGGACAAGATTGAAGCATTAAAAGAGCTCCAAAAGAAGTACAAAGACCAACTGAAGGAGCTTAAGAAAGACGAAACAGCCAATGCAAAAGCAATTCAGGAAAAATCAAAGTTACTGGAGGCAAGCACCCGAACACTGGCGCAAACAACCGCCGCCCGTCAACACTTACGCAAAGAGGTTGACAATGCGATGAAATCAGAAGTGGACGGCAATAATAAAGCGACATTGGCCTATAAAATGCACCTTGACGCAATTCAGAAGGGAAATGCCGCTTATAATACGCAGGTGCGAAGCATCGCCCAGGCCCAGGAAGCTAACAGATTGATGCGTGAAGCGGTTCGACAGCTTACAGACGCAGAAGACGAAAGCGGTGAAAAGCGCCGTCAACTAAACGCCATGATAAACCAGAACACCCAGTACATCAAGGACCATTCTGATGAGTTGGTACGACAGAAAATGACCGTGGGTGATTACAAAGAGCAAGTAAAACTTGCAGTCGTAGAGTTGAAGAATGGCGGAATGACTTTCAAAAGTTTGGGTATCGTATCAAGCCAGTTTGCTAAGATGCTGAACGGCGATTTGAAAGCCGGATGGTCGGCGGTAACTCAGGGCGGTAATGCGTTTGTTGGTGTCCTGAAACTGGTAAAAACCGCTATCGCTGCAACTGGTATCGGTGCGCTCATTCTCTTGCTTGGTTCCTTGATTGCCGTGTTTACCAAAACGCAAAAAGGCGTGGAGTTGTTCAGCAAGGCGATGGCCTCCGTTGGTGCGTTTGTTGATGTTTTGGTAGACCGTCTTTCCGCTTTGGGCGATGCCGTTATAAAAGTCTTTCAGGGTGATTTTGTTGGGGCTGCAAACGCTGCAAAACAAGCCGTTTCCGGTATCGGTGAAGAAATCGTAAAGGAAACGCAGATGGCTTGGAAGTTGAAAGAAGCCCTTATAAGTCTGGAAAAGCAGGAAACCATGTTAAACATGAAGCGTGCCGCCGGGCGTGCCGTGATTGAAGAACAAAAGCGGATTGCAGATGATACCACTAAGAGCCTAAACGAACGAATTGCAGCAAGCCAAAAAGCCTTTGATTTGGAAATGCAGTTAGGACGGGAATCTATCGAAATCGGTAAAAAGAAACTCGCTAATATGTTGGGTGAACTGGAACTTAGCGAGCAAGCGAACCAGTTAATTAAGGATATGGCCGCAGGTGCAATTACAGCGGATGAAGCTATCGGCAAACTGGGTCTTTCAAATTCCACCGTTGACGATTTGAAAGAGTTTGCATCTTTGTTTGGTGAAGTCTCCCAGTTGGAAGCGGACATGAACTCACGTTCTAAGGAATCGCAGAATAAGGTGAACGAATTGAGAAAGCAGGCAGCGGAAACACGAAAAGCGATGCAGGACGCAGAACGCAATGAAGTACGCAAGGCAGAAGATGAATTGTTGAAGTTGGTCAAGGATGCAAGGGATAAGCAGCGTACCGAAGTGGAACGCTCATACGATAGACAGATAGAAGATTTGAAGCTTCGTTTGCAGCGTGAAACCAATCTTACCGTCAAGGCTCGTGAAGCGATAAATCAACAAATCAAGGCTCTGGTAGACCAGAAAGAAGCGGATTTGCAAAAACTTTCGGATGAAGCATTGAAAAAGGAAATCGAGACGGCGCAAAAGACGATTGAACTGAAACTTGCAGCCGTTGAATCTGGAACCGCTAAGGAGTACGCTTTGAAATTGGAAGCACTTCAAAAGCAAATGGAAATGGAACTGCTAAACGCTGAGTTAACAGAAGAACAAAAACTTCTGGTTAAAGACAAGTACGCAAAGCAGATGGCAGACCTTGAAAAGCAGCAAGCAGCGGAAACGGCACAACGTCAAGCGGATGAAATTGCACTTCGTTACGAAATGGAACTCAATTCGCTCGACATGGCGAACACCCAGAAGCTTGCTAAACTCACAGAAATGGGAGCCAGTGAAGCCCAGATAAATCAAGCACAAGCAGCCGCCGAATTGGAACGACTGGAAGCATTGCACGCTCAGCAAGTGGAAGCCCTTGCAAATCTGAAACAGCGTGAGGGGGAAACGGAAACCGAATACAATGCACGCCGTTTGGAAGCGCAAAAGCAACAAGCCGAAACAGAAGCAGCGATAACAACGGCTAAGGTCAATTCTCAGAAAGCGGCTTATGCAAGTCTTTCGGATGCTATTGCAATGATGGGCGAAACAAACACGGCGTTTGCTAAGCTTTCAAAGGTTTTGGCACTTGGTGAAATTGCGGTGAACACTGGTAAGGCGTTGGCCGCAGGTATTGCACAAGCTCAGTCCGTACCGTTCCCGGCTAACTTGGCGGCTATTGCTACAACGGTGGCCACAATCCTTTCCAATGTTGCAACGGCTACGAAGACCGTGAAGTCTGCAAAGTTTGCTACTGGTGGAACCGTAACCGGGCCGGGCACTGAAACATCTGATAGCATCCCGGCGATGCTTTCAAATGGTGAATCAGTCTTGACCGCTCGTGCTACTTCGATGTTTGCCCCGGTGCTTTCTACTTTCAACCAAATCGGCGGCGGTGTACCAATCCAAGCGACTGAAACGGCTAACAGCGTGGCAGGTGAAGAAATGCTTGCACGTGCGTTTATGCAAGGTGCAGCGGCGTTGCCTAATCCGGTGGTTTCGGTGGTAGATATCAATGCAGGACAAATGCGAGTGGCACAAGTCGAAGCGATGGCGAATTTGTAGTAAAGTTTTGCGTTAAATCTTTGATGCTCAGGTGTAAAATACGTATCTTTGTGTCAAACAAAACGCAAAATAGTATGACGGTAGATGATTTCTTAAAAGAGCATAAACAAGTGCTTAAAATAATGGCGATGGAGGGTTTAAGTGTTGACCTTGGCAGATGTGCCGGAATGGTTGAAGTGTATGAGCAAGCCAAAGCAGAACACGGTAGCCGTTACGCCGTTGAGTTGTGCAAAGACCGCTATTGCATCCGTTCGCGTGCGGTATTTTTTAAGACATTGCAAGTATTGAAAAGAGTATTGCCCATAGAATTAAATGTTTTGTAAAATGTGTTTTTCATAGTTTGTGGGAGGCCGTCCGTGATGGATAGCCTCTTTTTTTTGTCTTTACTTGTCAAGTCTCGATTTTGAGAGACCTAAAACAATCATCCCAACTTCACTACAGATATTTTACAAAGTAAATTTGCCGAAAAGTTAACGAAAAATGGCAAAATTATTTATCAACAAAGACATTAAGACCGAGGCAGAAGCCTTGCAGAGTTACTACCTTACTGGTGAAGGTGGTGTTTCCTTTGCTGACGTGCGTTCGTTCTTGGACTGGATGGAGCCTACAGACAATCATATCGACATAGAACTACACTCGTGCGGTGGTGATACTACCGAGGGTTACGCTATCTATGATGCTTTGCGTGCTTCCGGTAAGGAAATCACGGCTACCGTGGTGGGCTTGTGTGGTTCAATGGCTACCGTTGTATTGTTGGCCGCTCCAAAGGAACGCCGTAAGATGTACCCTCATGCAAAGTTGCTGATTCATTCTCCATTTATACCGGGTTATGCCCGTGATTTGGATGCTTCTACTTTGGAATCCTTGCAAGCCCTTTTGGCTCAGGAAAAGGCTCGCATGTTGGCGGTATATGTAGAACGCACTGGCGTAGAAAGTGAAGCACTGGAAAACCAGATGGCGAAAGCGTCTTGG
Organism: Ructibacterium sp.; assembly: GCA_045659345.1. Classification (GTDB taxonomy): domain Bacteria; phylum Bacillota; class Clostridia; order Monoglobales; family Monoglobaceae; genus Ructibacterium. The sequence continues at coordinate 15,316 of JAZOWR010000176.1, read as the reverse complement.
TTCGGTCCTGAAATCGCAAAGCAATTGGGCTTCATTAGCGAAGTTCTTGCACCGATTTCGGCAAAGGGAGAAGATTTGTTAAACCCTACAAATAAAACAAGCAAAATGAAGAAAGAAAAACAAACCGTTGCTCAGGCTTTCAAGGCGTTGGGCATTGCTTTGGGTGTAATCAAGGGCGATGAAACTCAGGGCATGGAATTAACCACAGCCGGAGGCGATACCTTGACCGTGGAACGTGAAGAGGGTGAACCCGCAGTAGGTGACACAGCAAGCCCAGACGGCGAACATGTAATGCCTGACGGTCGCACTATCGTTGTAACTGATGGCGTTATCACTGAAATCCGTGATGCAGAAACTAACGAGGAAGACGAAACCGATGAAGACGTAGAAGCGTTGCAAAATCGCATCGTTGAACTCGAAGCAGAAATCAAAGAATTGAAAGCTAATGCAAAGAGCAAAGAAGATGCCCGTATCTTGGCCGCTGTTAAGGCCGCAGGAGGTGAAGCGTGGCTGTCAAAGGCCCGTAGTAACTACAAGGTTGACGCAACACCAAAAGCCAAAGTTTCAGGCGATTCTTTCCTAAGCGAAAGACTTTCTGAATTGCGTAAAAAATGAGAAACAAAGTAGTTGATTCGTTTGGTTAATAAATGCTAAGATTATAACTTAAATAAAAAGATTATGAACAAAAAGAAATTATCAGAATTTACGGCCTACATTCCGCAAATTGAAGAATTAAGCGAAATTCTCTTTTTGTCGGCCATTAAAAAAGGTTCGCTTGCGGAAGTTGTAACCGTCAAAACTGGCGTAGTTGACAACAAACCGTTGGTTGCTTTCGATGGCATCGGTCTTATTGGTAAGGAATCCAAGGGCTGTGGTCAGTCGTTCGACAAAATCAATATTGAAGGCGTTGAAAAGCGCTGGTCACTTAAGGAATGGGCTGTAAACAAGTCTATTTGTTACAAGGAACTCGAAGATACTATCGTTGACTTTGTAAAAGACAGAGGTATTACCATTGAAGACCTTACAGAAGGCGACTATGTGAAGGAAATTTTGCTCCCTCTTATCGAAAAGTCGATGATTGAAATGATGTGGCGTTATGCTTGGTTCAACGACACAGCGGCGGCAACCGTTTCTGAGGGAGGCGTTATTACCGATGGTATGGATTTGGAATATTTCACCCTCAATGATGGTTTGTTTAAGCGTATTTTCGCAATCATGGCAGAAAAGCCTGCTCAACATGTAGCAATTGCGGCAAACGGTGCTGAAACAATCACAAAGCAGCGTGACGCATTGTATACAAAGGGTGTTCCTACAAACATCATGGATAAAATGATTGCCGCCAAATCTCCGAAATTGAGTGGAAAAAACAAGGTTTCGTTCAAGATGACCGAAGCATTTGCAAATGCTTTGGCATGGGATTTGAAGCAGTGTAATAGCGGTGATTTGGTTTTCACTGAAACCCGTGAAGGTGTGAAGATTGCGAAGTATAGCGGTTATGAAGTTCTCGTAGTTCCAATGTGGGATTACCTTATCGCTAAATTCGAGGACAAGGGAACAACGCTCAATAAGCCTTACCGTGTTATCCTTTCTTCAAAGGATGATTTGTTGGTAGGTACTGGTTCCGAAGATTCTTTGGCTCAATTCAAGTACGGTTACGATGAAAAGGCCGGTGATAATTGGTTTAGAGCAAAAGATACCGTAGGTACTTTGACTTTCGAAGACGATTTGATTGTCGCAGCATACTAAGCAAAGGGGGTGAAATTCCCCCTTTCTCCTAAAATGTTAAACCAATAAAATAATATCAATATGAGCGAATGCGTAAAATACATTACCGCAGGCATTGAGCGCAATTGTGCGAATCCAGTTCAAAAGGGTCTGGAAAAGACCGGATGGATTGTAAACCGTGACCATGTGGATTTGGTAAATTCCAAGGTTGTAGGTTCTAAGATTACCGAATTGGCGTTCAATGAAGATGCACCGGAAAAGCCTCTTTTCCCTATTGTTATTGCAGGTAAGACTCCGTTCAATGGCTTGAAGTCTTCTTTGGTTGTGGGTACTTACTCAAATTCTTGGACTAAGGAAGCGCCTATCGTAATCCTTGATACTGGTGCAGCCGTGGTTGAAAACGTAATCAACCCATTGACCGCTGCCGACTCTTCTTTCATCCTGATTGTTGAAAACAAGTTCAAGGGTAATGAGGGTGACAATGCGTTTGAAGTGTTTGGCTTCGACCAAGGTTTGGTTGCTTCTGCCGGAGAAAACGACAAGTACAATGAAGAATGTGACGGCGGTTGGAAAGTCACTTTGACAGAAGAATCCGCAGCCCATGCAGCTTTGTTCTTGGCTCCTACCGTTGACGAAGCGAGCGGCGCAGCAGTAACAAAGGAATTCATTAAGTCTAAGGCTTGGACTAAGGAATGAAAAACGACTTACTAAAAGAAGTTGAACAACTGATAGCCGCTGCCACACAAGGCGGCGGTTTATCGTACCCACAAAAAAGCAGGGTGCATGAATTGACTCGCTTGATTCTCCATGCAGAAGTAAGGCAGTGCAATTGTTCCGACCGATTTTTGGATGCACTCTTTATGTGTAGAAAACAACTTAAAACATACGGCATTATGAAACCATGCAATTACAAGTTAAAAAATAACGTTGTTCTCCAGTTTCAGAACAATGTGTACACAAATGCAAATCTTACCGATGAGGTGGCAGAAGCTTACCTTTCCAAGTACCCGAAAACGACTTATTTCGCTGAAAAGAAACCAATCGAAGTTTCAGAGAAAGAAGCAGTAGAATCGGATGAGCCGGTTAAGCGCTCAGAAGGTGATGATTTGGCCGAAGCCGTTCAAAGCATTAAGGACATGTTTAGCCGTGGCATTGGTATGATGGAAATCCGCGACAGAATGAAGAATTTCGTCTTCTCGAATGGTGACACCATCGCGGCCCGTGGCATCAATGAGGCCATTAAGATTTTCAAAGAGTCTGTAAACGAATCTCCAGAAAATGAAAACGTCAACGCTTAAAAAGAAAGCACAAAAACGCCTGACCGCAAGTTACCAGAGTTCATTGAACTTGTTGGCTTACGGTTCTGACAACCTATATCCCCAGACGGCTGACCTGATTGTATCGGCCAGCCCGACCGGGGCTGTTTGTCTTGACCGATACGCCAAATTTATCAAGGGCAATGGGTTCCTGGATGTTCCATTTTCGGAATATGTGGTAAACCGTGCAGGTGAATCGGCTGACGATTTGCATTCCTTGGTTTGCGAAGATTTGGCACGCTATGGCGGTTTTGCGCTTCATGTGAACTACAATATTTTCGGTGAAATTGTTGAAGTTCAGCATTTCCCTTTCCAGAATGTGCGTTTAGCGGAATGCGATGATGATGGGTTTATCTCTGAACTGGTAACACATCCGGATTATACTGGAGAAAGCACCCGAAACAAAAAGCGTCTTTCCGTTACGGCGGCGAATTGCGAGCGTTTTCCAATCTTCAACCCGGATAAATCAGTCGTTCGTACACAGATAATCAAGGCAGGTGGTCCAGAGTTCTACAAAGGTCAGATTCTCTATGTGTCGAGAGCCGGACGAATGAAGTACCCGACAACAATCTACGATAGTGTTCTAACAGACCTTTCAACGGATGAGGGTATTTCAAACATCAAATATCGTGATGTTAGACACGGATTTGTAGCGGCTGGTATTGTGGTCACTGAAAAGGGTTCCCCGGTTGACGGTCTGGATTTGTCTGATGATGAATTGCAAGAAGAACTTGACGAACTGCAAACCCAGTTGGAAAAACTTCAAGGGGATGAGGCAGTCGGTAAGTTGTTGGCTGTTTCAGTTGGTCAAAACGAGAAAGCACCGGAAATCAAACCTTTGCAAAAGGCGAATCATGACAAGCTATTTGAAACGACTGAAAAGAGCACAACGGAACGCATCTATGCCGCTTTCAACCAAGAGGCATTTTACCGCATCCGCACCGGGTCCGTTGGTTTCTCTTCTGAAATGATGGCAGATGCTTACTCTCTTTATGCTGCTTTGGTTACACCAGAACAACGCATGATTGAAAGAGCGTTTACCAAGATTTTCAAACACTGGCACGAGGTAGCGAACGCATCAAATGACTTTTCAACACAACCATTAAAATATATGAAGTTATGATAATTCAACCGCAGGACATAACAACTCTTTGCCGTTTTACCGACTTGGACGATGAAGATTTAGCACGCTTCATTGAAACCGCTGAAAATGTTGACATCAAAATCCAATTGGGTTGCGAATTGCTTGACAATATACAGAAGAATCCAGAGGAATACGCTGAACTTCTGAACGGCGGTAGTTACAAGGATAAGGACGGCGGTTTCTTCACTTTCTCAGGTTTGAAAAAGGCGCTCGCGCATTACGTCTACGCAAGAGCAGCGAAGCAAAGCACGGCGATTTTAAGCCGTACCGGGTTAGTTGATAAGTTTGCAGACTATTCCACCAAAACGGATGAGAAAGCCCGTGAGACGGTAGCAAAAGAGGTCAGAGACGTGGCAGACTACTATATGCGTGAAGTGCTCCAGTATTGCAAACACAAAGGTTACATTTCGGACGATGCTAAGCCTATCAGACGAAAGAATCGCTACATCGTAATCGGGGAGGACTAAGAGCATGGAAAGAGATAATATCGAAAGTTTAGGCCGTGGTACTTCTATGATGGTGTTCGGTGGAGAACTTACCGCACTGGCTTGGGACATGCGTTGGCTATTGCTCACGGCATTCTGCTTGATAGTCGTTGACTTCTGGTTTGGCTGTCAAGCATCCCACAAAAGAGGCGACCATTTCAGAACTTCCAGAGCGGTACGCAGGACATTGTGCAAGATGGTGGACTATGTTTGTGTTGTTATCCTTGGCGCATTCCTGGGCATGGGAATCGGTGAACCTTTGGGCGTAAGTCATGAAGTGGTAGCCGCTGTTTGTGTACTGGTGGCCATTGGTGTAGAAATCGACTCCATTTATACGAACTGGTGCGATGTACACGACATTAGCAAGCGTTTCAGCATTGCAAAGCTTATTACCGGAATCATCGGTTTGAAATCGAAAGAATTGAAAGAGGCTATTAACGAATCAGAAATAAAAGAAGATGGCAAAAAAGATTAAATCACGGGCACATATCCCGACAATTTTGAAACATGCAAAAGCGAATGGTTTAACGCCGTACTGGTGCGAAAAGGACGGCATTTTTACAGCAAAAGACGGCATTTGTCCGTTTTGTGGAACCAAGGGAACACCTTATAAAGACCAAGGAAAATGAGAAAGATAGATACAATCGTAATCCATTGCTCAGCAACGCCGGAGGGTATGACTTATCCACTGGAAAGCCTCAGAGCAGACCACAAAAAACGTGGGTTTGTTGATGTAGGCTATCACTACTATATTCGTAAGGATGGCACGGTACAAGAGGGAAGACCACTCGACAAGGCAGGAGCGCACGCACAAGGTCATAACGCCCATTCTATCGGTATCTGTTACGAAGGTGGATTGGATGAAAACCGAAAGCCAAAAGACACACGCACGGAGGCGCAAAAGCGTTCCATGCTGATTCTAATCAAGGCTACTTTGAAACTCTATCCGGGAATCGTAACCATTTGCGGCCACCGTGATTTTGAGGGAGTGAAAAAGGATTGTCCGTGTTTCAATGCGATTGAGGAATACAAACACCTATTGATATGAGAAAGTTAATTGTAATAATCTTTTCCCTCGTGTTGTTCTGCATCTTGGTTGGCTGCAAATCCACTGAGAAACTGCAAAACATCAACACGGAAACCCGGATAGAATACCGTGACAAGTACCACCGGGATAGCATTTATATCCGTGATTCAGTAATCATCTATGTGAAAGGTGATACCGTCTTCAAAGATAGATGGCACACGGAATGGAAAGAGAAAGAATCTGGAGATACTATCATTCTTACCGATACGGTGTACATTGAGAAAGAGGTTTACCGGGATAAGAGCGAGCCGCCGAATAACTGGAAAGAAACAATACTAATAATCATCATCGGAATACTAATCTTTAAATTCAAATAATATGAGTAGAAAAGGAACACCAGACACAACAAACATCGGTTCAATCAAGAACGTTGATATGACCGTTGGCTACAAGGGTGATAGTGCCGTTAACGTCAAGAACAACGGCGATGAAGCGGTAACGCTTTCAGTTCACATGTTCGATATGCCACAAGGTGAGTACATCGAAACAAAGTTTTATCCCGGTTGGAATCCTGAAATCGTTGACGAAATCCAGGCAAACGCCGAAGTGTCTAACATCCAAATAGGTATGTAATTATGGGCTTGACGGTAGGTTTAGGAGCTTCGCCGGGTGGTGGAGGCTCCAAGAAAAAAAGCGTGCTTGATTCGGATTGGTTTGATGTTGCTGTTAAGATTAAGCAAGATAATAGAAGCATAACAGAAATTCCACTGGTTGACACATCTAAGATAACAGACATGAGTCAAATGTTTTACATGTGCTCGAAACTGAAGACCGTGCCATTACTCGACACATCTAAGGTAACAACTATGGAATCCATGTTCTATAACTGCTACGCTTTAGAGGAAGTTCCGAAATTTGACACTTCGAATGTCAAGAACATGAGTCAAATGTTTTATTTTTGTTCGAAAATTAAAACAATACCTCTTTTAGATATGTCGAATGTGTCGAGAGCCTCACTGATGTTCTCAAACAGCGGTATAGAACATGTTCCAGAATTAGATGTTTCTAAGATGGTCAACTATGGCATGGATTCTTTTCTTTCAAATACTCATAGCCTTAAAACATGTCTTTTGGTAGGTTTGAAAGAAAGCTTGGAAATACACTATTCTCAGAACCTTGAAAAGAGTTCAGTTTTGCACATCTTCAACCATGCCCAAACAATCACAACGGCAAAAACTATAAAATTGCATAAAAATGTGTTCAACCAACTAACAGCGGATGAAATCGCTATCGCTACTCAAAAGGGGTTCAGTGTGGTAAGTACATAACAAGTAAAAACAAGTTATAACAAGTAAAAACAAGCAATAACATGAAAACAGAAAAAGTAGAAATCACATGTATTGAAGCGTCTGAAGGAATGACGCTCATCAACAAGGACGGCAAGACAATGGGAAAGAAAATCTATCTTTCGGTCAATGATGCCGTTGAAAACTGGTCAGAAATCACGGATGCAGAAGCGGAAGAAATTCGGGTACGGATTGAAGCGGAAGAGGCTGCAAGCCATGGTTAAGCGATAAAGGGAGGCTTTCGGGTCTCCTTTTTATGTTGGAAAACATCTTTTTGAAATAGGGAATTTCCTCTAAAAAGGGATTTTCCCTATTTTTTCATCTAAGCGGTACAACCAAGCATAAAAACACCTATCTTTGTACCGGGTTGATTCCGGTCAACTCGATTTTTTTTGATTTTTATAGAAGCGTTATGCTCAAATCTTGATGATGAAAACCTAGGAAATTTTCAACAGCAAACAAGATGCAAGCATAGTGGTTCCTGCGCTATAGGCGTGGGCTGCTATTCCCATATCTGTTTGCTCGGTTTTCCTAGGACCCTCATCTAAAGACGTGGCTATGCAGTTCCACGCTTCTTTTTTGTTTTTAATGGTCTTTTTGGAACTGAGGGACGGCTTTTTTATTTTATGAAGTTCAAAAGTTTTTTGGCTGCATTTGCATTGTTGGCATGTGGCAGCGTATCGGCTCAGAACGCAACAAAGGCCGATTTAGACAAGTTGGCAAATCAAGTTAATGCGTTGTCTCAAAAGGTGGCTCAGTTGGAAACAAACTTAGAACGTGTTATTTCTGAAAATGTTAATTTGGTGGAGCAATTGAACGTGAAGACCGTAACAAGTTGTACTGATAAAAACGGGATTCAATGGGATATTGTAAAGGTGGAACCAGTTGAAGAAAGAGTAGTTGTAACTTTAAGAATCACCAATAACAGCGGTGCTCAAAGGAATATTTCTGTAGACCATGTACATGATTTATCTTTTGCAGTGGATACAAATTCTAATTTAGCGAACAATAAATATTTTTACAGAACTGGACTTTATGACGTGATTGTGCCTAATGGTTCGCCTATCAACGTACAATTAACTTTGAAGAATGTTCCTTTGGTTACTTCGTATCTGAGCATTTTCCAGTTTATGTATTATGATAAAGCTGTTAACGAAAAAAATATTATGGTTAAGTTTTCAGGCGTACATGTACCAAGATAATTGAGTTATGAAATCATTGAAATATATTTTGATGCTCGCTGTTTGTGCGATAATGACGGCGTGCGGTGGTAGTGAGAATCTGGAAGCCTATAAAAATGCAACTTATGATTATCTCGCTGCTAACTCCAAATTTTCAAAAGAAGAGATAGTAGGATTTTTAGATACGGCTATTGATAGCATGGCCATTGATTATATTACGGTAGGCGATAGTATTGCATTGATGGAGCGTAGATTAGAGAAAGCACAAAAAAAACTTTCTAAACTTAAGGCTGATGAAGAGTATTATAAGCGTGCTTCTATGTCTACACTTATAAGATATATGGCAGATATTGCGAACGCTGAGGATAATTTGAAAGAGGCTCAATCAGATGTTGACGCATTTAAGGAGAAATATTCTTCACAATCTCCAGAAACCAAGTTGCTGAAAGTATTTAAATGTCGTGTTAACATAAAGAGTGGATTCCTTAAAATGTTTATGGATGATAGAATGTTCGTTTTGTTTCCGTTAAACGGCTACGATGTTATAGATAGCGCAAATTCCGAAATGATATCTTTTTTGTCGGCAAAAGAAACTCAAAATAAAAAATTACAACAATGAAAAGCCTATTGAAATCAATCAGTTTTTTCGCCATGGTATTGATGGCGTGTGTGAATTTAAGCAGTTGTTCATCTGATGGGGATGAATCAGAACTTGACACAGAAGCATATAAAAGCATTCTTATTGACGACTGGGGAATGATAGACATGGATTATACTGGACCAAGTGATTATTTAGAAGAAACTGCCGAATGGTATGGTTTTGTATATCTTAAATTTGAAGCAAACGGGACCCTAATCTATTACGAATTAGATTATGACAAGGGTATGAAATATCCAGAAGAAAGGCAAGGCAGTTATATATTAAAAGGTGACGAAATCACTTTCACTTGTGCCAACAATGTCTTGAAAGGTAAATATACTATTGAAAAACTGGAAAAAGGAAAGATGATTCTTATAAAGAAACTGAGCGGAGCTACCATCACGTTTACTTATGGTCCTTCGTTCGAACATTAAATCCGACAATCAATAAAAGAGAGGTCTAACGGCCTCTCTTCTTTCGTTTAAACAAACTTGTAACTCCACTGGGCGCAATGTCAAGCAGTCGGCTAACGGTTGAAAATGTGGCATTTCTCGGCTTTCTTTCCGGCTCTTCTGGTGCGCTTGGTTCATCAACGAAGTAGGTTCCTGAAAGTGTATGACCTTGCGTATTGGAAGATTCTGCAAAGTTCTTTTGGATATTGGCAAAACTGAACTCCCTGCCAATCTCAGAGCCGTTCATTATATTCTTATACTCATCATCAACGAACGTAATGCCTATAATATCGCCGTCTTTCCCGACACGCTCAACGGCGTGAACGAAGTTTATTTCAAGCTCTTTTTTAAATTCCTCATAACTTTCCGACCTAATCAACGCCATTGATAATTTGTTCCTAAATCGCATTTGTGCCGCAATTCTCGAATTATCTGAAACGTTTCGGATTGTGCTTTCAATGGCCGATAAACTGGCTCCATGGATTTTTGTCGCTATCATCGGACGGCCTACACGAACACCGTTTTTCAGAATCGAGTAGGTCAAGCCTCTTTTCTTGTCATTGTCGGTTTGTTCGGCTTCGACATTATACAAACGGAGAAAGGCGTTTAGTTCGCCTATCGTCCTAAAATTGTAGGTCTTTGCCAGTGCCAAAACATCACCAATCTTTCGGGCTAAATCGCCGTCTTCGTACTGGATAGGTTCGGCACGGCTTAAACGGCGTTCATCCGTATGCTCTAATGCTCTTTCAAGTTCGTATTTTATTTCCAGTTCCCGGCTTACTTTCATGGCTCGGTTCCACTCGAAGCGGTCCGATATCAGTTTCCCATCTCTGGTGATACATGGGCAAAGTGCGTGAGCGTGCCAACGGCTTATATCCTTATGGACGAAGATAATGTAAGGGACATTAGGGAAAAGAGATTCTACCGCTTCTTTACTGATTTCTGCAAGCTTTTCAACCGTCAAACCTTTCTCCCAGTCTTCAATAGCCGGATTGATGTTGAGGTGTGCGTATGGCTTCTTTACCCTTGTGTTTAATGTGTTTGCTTGCAATATAGCCGCTATTTCATCGCCTGACGCATCTTTTGGAATCCACTTGCTACCGATTACCTCAGCCTTACACTCGTGGAGTTTTCTCAGATTGTACCCCAATCCGTTCATTTCTGCACTCCGGTGGACTTCGATAATCATAGGCGACCATTATTTAACTGAGCCTTGAAATGCTCATCACGGACACGGTTCAATAAGGTTTCAGCCTTAGCGGCAACAAAGATTTTGAAGTGTTGGATTTCGCCTCTCAGGTCTTCAGCAATGTCGCTACCAACGAAGTTAGCCGCTCTTTTTTCAAGTCTTAAAGCGTACTGAAGTGCGTCTTCAACATCGCAAAAGAGCCTCTGGATATCGGGATTGAAAGGCGTGAAATTCTTGGTTCCACCTTTTCCGGTAAGCATGTCAACGGCGTAATTTGTTAGCGAATTATAACGCATCTTTGTACATCGTTCCACTATCTTAGCATGTGTTTCGTTATCAACTCTGAAAGAAAAAACCTTGTCTTTCTTGGCTTCTTGAACTGGTCTGCCTCCTTTGTTCTGGACGGCGTTAAGTGTTTGATTTGCATCCATGTTGTTAATTTTTAAAGTTTACCAACCGGGGCACGGCGGCGCATCGGCTTGGCTTCATCGAGTTTATTTAATGCCACATAACGCACGGCATCAAGTGCGTGATTAAAGCCGTCAATCGGTATATTTAACTGCTTTCCGCTCTGCTTGTCGGTCTTCCATTGGTAGTTTCTGAGTTCCTTGATAAGGTTAAGGCTTCGGCTTGTGACATTCCATTTATAGCGTTGCAGGATTTCAATACCGTGCAAAATCGAATCCGGTCCTTTCTTCGCATCTTCAACCATCAAACCAAAGGTTTTCAGTTCTGCAATGGATTTCGGTTCGGCACTATCGGCCACAATCTGCAAGCCTTTCGCTACCGTGTCTTTCGCTCGGTTTGCTATCGCCGGATTGGTCAAACCTGGCTCATAAACAAGTTCATCAAGCCACAATTCACCACCTTGCAAGGCTACATAAATAAGGCTTGTCGGGTCATTGGTAAAGCCGAAATCAAGCCCACACCACGACTTTTTAACCTCTCTGGGGAGTTCGTTCACTTGCTCCCAATTCGAGTAAATCAAGCCCTCGAAAACGCCAGTAAGCCCAAGGCCATACACACGCCACCAGTTTTCATTGTGCTTGTTGCTTTCGATTTCCCTGACCTGCATCGGTGAAAGGAATCCGTTATCTTTGTATGTGGAATGAAGCGTTACGGTGTCATTCTTTAGGTGAAGATTTTCTTCTTCAAACCAAAATTCAGCCGCCGGGTTCCAGTCTATAAAAATGGTCTGAGCGGTACGGATTGCAAGCTGTCTGTATATTTCGTAGGATATATGATTAGCTTCGTTGATAAACAAAATGTCACGCTGTGGTCCGTGTACCTTTCCCGGCGAATCAGCACTAAAGAACTCTATCGAGCATTTCCCAATCTTGAAAATTGAGTCGGTGCGATTGTAGACGTAATCAACACCCTCACGCATTCCCTCGATTTCCAGAATCATGCAGAAGTCACGCAAACAACCCTTTTTCAGGTGTGGGAACGACTCGGAAACTACAGAGATAAGCAAGGCTTTCTTGCTCTTCAAGGCTATCAATAAAAGGAGTTGCAGGATGCTGAAAGTCTTCGAACTTCTTGCACCTCCCTTGTTGGCTATCAGTCGAGCACTGGAATTGTAAGCCTTGATATTCTTTGCAAAAACGGCGGTTGTCTTCATTGTTTTTTGAGTGAGAAATACAACATAGCGAGAGCGTTCCAAACCACTTGTGCAAGGTGATAGCATCCGGTTTCTGGGTCACGAATTTCGCCATTCTCATAGGCTACCAAGTGCCGAAACATTGCAGCCTTATAACGGTTGTAACCGTCTGGAAGGTTCTGCCATTGGTCGGGTCCGTACTTCTCCGCTGCGGCGGTGTAAACATCAACAACGTAACCAAGCAGATTGAGCGGTAACAGCTCCCACCGTGGTTTGTTGTCTAATCTGTCGTTTTTCTTGCTTTCCTCTGTCATATTTCTGATGTGTTTATGTTACTAAAAAAAAGTAGTGCGACCTAGAGCAAACCGAAGTTGTTGTATTGCAAACAACATACCTTGCTATCTATATCGCACTACAAACTTACACGCTATATTCGTGTATTACAAAAACCTTTGGGGTTATTCCGTGATTTAAGGAATTTTCACAAACTGAACCCTATCTTTTTCCTATCGGTGTTGGTCTTTCCGTTGGTCTCACAAATGCTTCTGATGGTCTCAAATGTTATCTTTCCGTGAAGCAATTCATGTATATCGGCCTTTGTCTGGACTTGCTTAATTTGACCACCGGAGAAATTTGTTTCTTCTGCCAGTTGCTTGCATTGCTCAGAGGTCAGAACACGAGGGAAAAGAGTTTTCCAGATTTCGGCCTGCGTTTCTTTGTCCGGGTGTTCAACTTCGATTTGATACAAGATTCTGCGTGCAAAAGCATCATCTATATCGTCCTTTCGGTTAGTCGCTAAAAATAGGATTCCGTGAAAGTCTTGGAACTCTTTCAACCACATGCCTACAATGTTGTTCAAATGATTCACCAGTGTTGGGTTATGGCTATCCGTGTTCATTCGCTTGCATAGGTGCGCTTCGCACTCATCAAAGAACATGATAGGATAATCCTTAGAGCGTTCAAATGATTCGGCATATTCTTCAAATAAATCCGTAATCACCTTTTCGTCTTTGCCTAAATCGGAGTTTCTGAGTAGTTCTACTTTGACCTCCAACATGTGCCGTTTTGTTCTTCTGCATATCTCACGAACTAAGGCAGTCTTTCCGGTTCCTGATGGTCCATGAAGCAGGACGATGAAAGGAAGGTTAGGACGCTTCTGAAGTGCACGAACTTCGATTTTCTTGAAACTTCTCGATTCGAGAAACTGAGCCAGTTCATCAACTTGCTTCAAGGTTCTTTCATTGTACAAAAGATTCTCTTCGTAAAACTTCATCCATTCGATAGGCTTCAAATACTTGTAACGCACATCTCCGAAATCGTCATACTGCTTTTCTTTTCTGGGTGGCCTTGTGGCTTTCTTTCTCTTGAATTTTCCCATGGCTTAAAAATTTAGAGTTCGTATTTATCTGGATTATTAGTGTAGTCGATTATTTTCCCGATGGCCGTATCCGCTTGTCGCTGCATGACACGGACATAGGAGAAAACCGGGCGGTTTGTTTTCATCGTTTGACCTATGCAATATTCTATGACTTCGATTGGGGTTCCAATCTCAAAGGCGAATTGTGCAAAGGTCTTTCGTGCGGAATAATAACTAAACTGGGTCTTTATGCCTACCTTTTCGGCAAGGCACTTGAAACACTTGTTGAGGTATCTTTGCAGATTCTTATACTCCGTTTCGGTCTTCACCTTGAAGACTTCGTATTTTTCGCACCACTTAATCAAGTCCCTCGCTTCGTCTGGAATTGTCAGGACGGTGACACGTTCGCCGTTTTTGTGGTCGGCTGTCTTGGTGCGCTCGTATCTTAAAGTCGGCTCTTTCAAATTCACCTTGACCAAATCCGCTAAGTTGATACCTCCAAGGTAGAACGAAAGCAGGAATGTGTTCTTAGCAAGCGTTAGGCGATATTCGTTTTCTTTGTGGTCTCTTATTCGTTGGAACTCTGATACCGTGATATCCATTTGTCGGGGTGCGCTCTGTGGCATCTTGTAGCCCTTAAACGGATGGTCTTCGTATTTCACGAAACCATCATCAATGGCCTCGTTAATTGCTGCCTTGAAAGCCGTCATTCTCATTTGGATATTGCCAGGTGCGTAACCTCTCGCTCTGAAATCTCTGTCGAGTTTCTTAATGTCTTGACGGGTGAGGTAGTCGATAGGCGGATTACCAAGGACTGAGGTAACAGCGTTCAACGTGTATCGGTTCATCGAAGCGTAGGATTTGCGACCCTCTTTTTCAAGGCGCAAAATACGGCGTTCAAATAAATCTGTAATGCTGAGCGATTCCATTTCTTCGCACTTGGTCAGTGCTTCTTTCAACTGGGTACAATTGCGGTATTTTCTTTCATCTATGCGTTTCAGTTTTTCCCGATACTCATTTAAGACAAAAGCCAAACGCTTGTTCATGATAGCTGCATCCTTACGAAAGCAAACTTTCCCATCTTCGAACTCTGATTCATCATTGATTTCAAACCCGGTTGAAATGTACCTAACATCTTGCTTAAATGTTAAAGAAACATAAATGCGTATTTTGCCGCTTGCGGTACGGCGATTGTGGAGGATTTTTAGAGCAATTTTGGCCATAACAATAAAAAATTAAAGTTGGCCAGTCGAGTGATTTGTCAAGTGATAACCGCTAAAAATGAGAAAAGGCAACTACGAATAAAACGTAATTGCCTGATACCCAGTGATTCCGAAGCGATTCGAACGCTTGACCCACGCCTTAGAAGGGCGTTGCTCTATCCAGCTGAGCTACGGAACCATCCTTAATTGCGCTGCAAATGTACGGACTTTTGTTGAACCTTGCAAGAAAAAGAAGGAAAAACTTCAAGAACTTTTCGAAAAAGTCCTTGAAGTTTTTAAAAAAGTTCTTGATGAATTCGGTTATTTATCTCGACCACAAGTAGTTGGTCTTGTCATCGAATTCTTTGCCCTGCTTCAACGCTTCCACAAACTTGTCGATACGGCGCATCTGTTTCGGGATATTGATGCGTTGCGGACATTTCTTTACACACTGGTTACATCCGATGCAATGGTCAGCCTGACGGAGCTTGGGCACGGAACGGTCATAACCGATGAGGTAATCCCGACGAAGCTCACGATAGTTATCGTCCATCGAGCTGACCGGCATGCGGTCTTCATTGACGCACTTGTTGAAATGCAACAGGATGGCCGGAATATCAATGCCATACGGACAAGGCATGCAATATTTACA
>JAZOWR010000175.1:0-3089 GCA_045659345.1 Ructibacterium sp. | reverse complement strand
GGGCTTTGATGTTCTGTTTCAGCGGCAGATTCAGAATGAAGTTTCTGGCGAGAACGCCGAACATATCAAATGACGTGCCGCATTCCACGTTTCTGAAGTCAAAGGTGCCATCGGTATAAGGGCTGATGGGGTTCTTGCCCTGGGTTTTCTTGGATTCAAAAATGGTTATGAACATCGGATACTGCTATGGTTCAATGGTCAGGAAAAACTGAAGTACAGTATAACTGAAACAGCAATAAATGCAACGGCAAATGCCATTCCCGCTAAGAATCCTGCTTCAAAGGTATTCAGGCACGATTTTTGCACAGGATCGGGTTTCGGAGTCTTGATTTCCTCTGTAAGTCTTGCCTCTATAAACTCCGGCCTGATGCGGGTGATTTCGCACTCTAAGTTTATAAAGCGGCCTACATCGTACCACCGGGGGACTCCCGGATAGAGAATCAGCTTGTCGTTAATGTCATAAAGACGGAACGCTCGATCAGCCTGTCTCCATAGCTGGCTAACGATAAATTTCTGGTGTTCTTTCAGCATTTCTACCACTCCCAGACTTCGGGATCCAGTATATGCTCTTTTTCCAGCTCACTAAGCTTCTGACAGAAGTAGTCGTACCCTTCCTCGGTGAAGCAGCGTCTGACATGGCCGCCCCAGTATTCGCAGAGAGCACTGAGAATCTTTGCCTTTTCCGAGTCCGGTATTAAGGCGCATTTGACTCTGTTGATTACAGCTTCGTTATAATTTTCCATTTTTATTTCTCCATTTTTTGCACAGTTCAAAGGCTTCTTCCTTTGAGAAATACTGCTCGCCCTGATACTCCCACGGGTTATTATAGCCGATAAGCCATCTGTAAATAAAGCCCGGAATACGCAGGTAAATCCAGCTTAGAACATTTGAAATCCGATTGTCTCTGTTATCCATGTACCGAAGCAGATAAGAACGATGCCGGCATCCGGTACTGCCGTAGGTGTAGTCTGACAGTTCTGTATAACGAGTCTCTTTGACAGTTCTTGTCTTAACTCTCTGTATAGAACCGTTATGAACCAAAAGGGTACAGAGAGGCTTGCATTCGCAGGTTTTATCGGTGTATATGTTATCAAAGAAAGTTACAAAGAACTTGTACTTCGGCCACTTCCGGGCAACAAATTCCAGTTCTTCCCGGGACGTTCCGACCTTCTCAGGCCATTTTCCGATGCTGAAACACCCGGAGACTTTGCCGGTTCTGTAGTTAAAGAACGCATGAGGGCCGTTGATGTACGCAGAACTGAATAACTGTACTTTAAAGACATCAGTATCGCAATAGTCCCACGGAATAACCTCGCCGTCCTCAGAGACGCCGGCAATTTTCTTGAGTTCATCTTCAAACTTCTTGTCGTTTCCAGAGCCCCAGTACCTGAACACGGAGTCCAAGCTGAAAAGCATATCGAACCGATCTTCTTCAGTAATAACATCAGGACTTTCTACAGCAACAGGAACCCATTTGTCCGTTATAGGCAAGTCCCAGAAGTCCTGATTCTCAAGGGGTGTTTCATCAAAGTTCATAAAATTTACACCGATATATTTTCTGTATTCAAACGTTCTTTCAAAATGTTCTTGTACGCATTCATCAAAGCTAACTGAGCCTGTAAAAGCTCATTATCGTTTTCTTCAAGACGTAATTCAAGTTTTTCAATCCGGATAGAAAGCTGCAAATATTCAGCCTTAAGCCTGTCTTTATAGTCGCCTGAGAGCATCAGGTCAACGGTGTCTTTGAGTTCCATGCTTAGTCCTTAACAGTTATGGTAAGATAGGGGTAATCAGAGCCTTCCAGCCCTGCAATCATTACATTCTTATTTAGTCTAACTGTTTTTACCTCTTTTTTAAGACTCTCGGACTCCGGGCAGGACTCAAGAAAATCCTGAACTGTACCAGTGGCTATCCTTTCTTTGTGTTCTATAATCTCAAAAATAGTGTGCTTATGGAACTGTTTCAGGAGCTTTTTAACTTTCATTCTTGTCTTTCCTATAATAGAGAATCCCTTCCAGAAGCTCTACTCTTGCATCAAGGCTTGTGAGGGAGCGTTCAAGTTCTTCAATGCGTTCAAGTACATCAGGAAAGTCGGTTTCAATGTCTCTCAGACGCTCGTTGAGGTCTGCGATGTCGTCATTGAAAGCCTTTAATTCCGCACAGTTATCAGAGGCAACAAATTTCTGCGGCAGAAAGAACTCAAACAGCCTGTTATCTTGAGTTCCTCCCTTAAAGCCGAAATCTCCGGCTTCTCTGAGCACTCCATAGAACACAGTCCGGAAGTCAGTAAAACTGGCTAATGAGTCAGTAAAGTACCCTGCATGTCCGATGTACTCTTTAGCATTATCGGCGTTAAGACGGTTAAAAATCTTGTCTTTGTCTGAAATTCTTTTGTCTAATTCTAGCATTTGACAATCTTCCTGCAAAGGTCTAGTTTTTGTTCTTCTGTTAAATCGTCTCCGATCAAGTTTGCGCCGTACAGAGAGCACATATTCCGGATTATTCTCAGATTCGTTACCTGTTCCGTGTATGACACTGGACATGCAGGAGGATTCGTCAACTGTCTGTCAATCTCGTCAATGGCTCTGTCTAACTCACAGAGAGTTCTTTTGACAGCGGGGTGTAAATCCCACTCCTCATAAAGTTTTTCTAGCATATCCGCACCTCTATAATTCTATTCCTATAGTTTGAGTAGGTAAAACTCTGAACTACATGGTCATTGAACTCTATGACTTCTGCGTTCAGAAGCCCGCAAAACACCGAAACATTCAGAACTTCAGAGTCATAGACAACATCTCCGAGTCTCAGAATTACGATTTTGACGGAGTCGTACTCGGTACTGAAATCCAGTTTGCTTAGTAATTCATACACAACCATCATGAGTCCCCTGCGTACACTGTAACGGAGAACATGTCAATTCTGTCATCGGCAGAGAAACCCTTGTCTAGGTACATGACGTGCTCGACACAGGCAATCTCGTTTTGGAGGCACTCATAGTAGTCAACTTTGTCTACAAGGACAGAATCTCTCAAGTCGTCATCATCGGTTACTCTGAGTTCCTGTATGCGGTCAAAGAACGGCTCATAATC
>JAZOWR010000174.1:0-2444 GCA_045659345.1 Ructibacterium sp. | reverse complement strand
ACACAGACACTCATGGCCCTGGCCATCGCATACCAGAACCTCTTCTCCGTTTTTCAGTCGCAGTACCTTGGCATGCTGGGCATTCTCTCCGGTGAGGACGATGAAATTCGGCTGCATTTCCTCCGGCAATACAAAAAATCTGGTCATATCTCTCTCCTGCTGTTTTTTTCTATCTTATCATGCCACAGACTCAGAAGCAATAGTTTTCTGCTTCACCGACATCTTGACATTTTGGCTGCAAGATGATATAGTTTTCCGGTACGGAGAGATGTCCGAGCGGTTTAAGGAGCTAGTCTTGAAAACTAGTGATGGGGCAACCCACCGTGGGTTCGAATCCCACTCTCTCCGCCAAAAAACACCACAGCTTTGGCTGTGGTGTTTTTTTGATGCGAATTCGCAGAGAGTGTCTCCGAAGAGGGTGGCCTTACCGCAGGTAAGGCCAGAAAGTGTCAGGTGGACATTTTCTTAGTCTGGGGAAGAATCCCACTTTCTCCGCAACTAAAACTAACCTACCTTTCATTCCAACACAAACCCATCAAGAGCATCCAGCAGGATATGCTTTTCGTTGTTTTCTCTTTCCGGGCTTACCCATGCATTCAGTTCGTAAGAAATATCATTGACAGCAAAGACCGCAACGTACCAGATCACATGATCCAGATTCCTCCGAAGGATTACCACAGGAATTCCTTCTTTGGTTGTATATTCCTCATAGCTGATCTCCACATCGTCAGGTTTTGTAACAGCGCCCTCCACGCCGAGGAGTATCTGCTTTGTTTCCTCGTCCATTTCAGGATGTTCAACCGTGAGCTTTGCTTTTAGATCCAACTGTAACCGGTTGTATCGATAGGAAGCCATGGTACCCACATAATAGAGCTGCCCCTCATGCTGGGCATACAAAATCGTGCTGTGGGCATGTTTTATGTCACCATAACTACTTGTCATCTTGTCAGCGTTGGCAAGGAATGTGTTGTTCAGCAAATCAATGCCCAAAGCTTCCTCAGCTTCTTCCCAGGATTCATAGGGAATCCGCTTATGCTCCGGAAGAGTTTGCAGTTCCTCTGGGAATGCATGCAAGGGAAAACTGTCCAGTTTGTCAAATCTGATACTGTAACCATTGGGTCCGTCATACCAATCCAGCTTGCCGAGTTTGACTTTGGGCGTACCAAAAAAATACTCTGCTGCAAATACCGTAATAGGGATCAGTAGGACAATGCAGGCTGCAGCCACCATCGCAATCCGATGGACGGGTCTCCGACGGGATTTTGCATTTTCCAGCTTTTCATAAAACTTTCTATTGCATTCCGCACTGATATTCTGCTGCTCCACAAAATTTTTGTACCGATTATCCATGCTCATTTAACTCCTTTTTTAGAATTTCTCTTGCCCGTTGCATACGGGTCTGCACTGCCGTTCGGGAAATACCAAGAATTTTAGCAATTTCATCCTGCCGATAACCTTCATAATAATAAAGATGGACGACTGCACGGTATGTAGGTTTCAGCCGTCCCACAACCTCCCACAAGGACCGTTCCGCCTCAGTGGGCGCTACGATTTGATCATTAAGCGGTTGGGTGCTGCGCTGCCAGAAGGCGCGCAAATGATCCTTGCAAGCATTGGCCGTGCAAGTTAAAAGCCAAGCTTTCTCTCCACCGGGAAATACCGTGATATCCTTATTCAGCAGCTTTAGAAATACACTCTGGAGGATATCCTCCGCGTCGTGGGTACTGTGGAGCCAGCTCAGCGCCAGACGGTAAACATCCTTTCCGTATGCTTCGTAAAGTCTGGCAATTTGTTGTTTCTCCACAAGGACACCCCCTTTTCTCTGATTGAGATCTCGCTTATATAACGTTTGGCAAAGCAATATTATCACATTTTAAGCAAAAATTTTCATGGAAATTATGTAATAATGTTTCTGACAATAAAATAGTATCGAACACTAATAGCAGAAAAACCGACAAGTTAAAACTTGTCGGTTTTTAACTAAATTTGGTCTCAATTCTTACATGCGCTTTAGCGCCTACCACCCTTATCCTTAACCAATTCCCAGATAACCACAAATGGAATTGCTACAACAGCAAATAGGATAAGCGGCAATTTCTTGATGCCGTTCTTTTTGCCTTCTGTCTGAGCAAATGATCCAATATTTTCATTATGATTCTTTATATAGCTTCTCTTTACATTTTCCTCGACTACTGATTCCTCTGGCAATCGCAGTGTCTCTCCGCAAACAGGGCACTTCGTACGATATTCTTCGTAGTAACTACTGCATTTACTGCAATGCTTTGCTTTCATATTTTATCATACCTCTACCCTTCTGACCTTTTCTTCCTTTCCGCTTTCCATGGAGCGGTAGATGGCGTTCAGCACATAGATGGGTGCGAAGAAATCCTCGTAGGTCTGTTTCTGAGGTTTTCCCTCCAGAAGATGGTAGAACTCCATAAACT
>JAZOWR010000173.1:0-5529 GCA_045659345.1 Ructibacterium sp. | reverse complement strand
CCGACTATTCCGACTGTAAACAACAAAACGCTAACGATTCAGAAAAACGGAACTACCGTCAATACTTTCACGGCAAATTCAGCATCGGACGTTACGGCAAACATCACAGTACCGACTGCGGTTTCTGAACTTACCAACGATTCAGGGTATCTCACGTCTTCTTCAACATTAGACAGTTCTAAACTTACCGGAACTATTGATATTGCAAGACTTCCCAAAGGCGCTCTGGAACGCTTAGTAACAGTAGCAAATCAGACAGCAAGATTCGCTCTGACAACTTCTGATGTTCAGTTAGGGGATACCGTAAAGCAACTGGATACCGGAGTGATGTATATTGTTGTAGATGAATCCAAACTGAGTTCAGCGGACGGATACACGGAATACACAGCAGGGTCAGCGACTTCTGTTCCTTGGTCTGGCGTTACCGGAAAACCCTCTGATTTTACACCTTCAAGTCATACTCACGGCAACGTGACTAATGACGGTAAACTTCCGACCGCTTCTCGCGCTCTGATTTCAGATTCTTCCAAGAATATCACGGTATCCTCGGTTACAGATACGGAACTCGGATACCTTTCAGGGGTTACAAGTTCAGTTCAGACACAGTTAAACGGTAAAGCGGCATCAAACCACGTACACGGTAACATCACAAACGATGGCAAAGTGGGAACAACTGCAAACGTTCCTTTAATTACCGGAACTAGCGGGGTTGTTCAGGCAGGGTCTTTCGGAAATGCCGCAAATACTTTCTGCGAGGGTAACGACTCTAGACTTTCTGACGCAAGAACACCGGTTGATCATACGCATACTAAGTCAGACATTACTAATCTGTTTAATAGTGCAAATACTTGGACTGACCATAATACCTATACAAAATACATCTATATGCAAAATTCGAGTATTGAGATAGGTAATGTTCCAAGTAATAATACTTCAAAGGAAATAACCTTTACAGATAAGAATAATGCAACTTTGAGTAGAGTTTTGGGCAAAACAGGTTCAAATGGCGAATCCTATATCGCTCTTCACGCATGTAATAAGTATCTGAATGGTGCAATAGATCCAAATGGGACTAATGTTGACTCATTTTTCTATGTTGGTATTGATGCAACTGGAAATGCCTACAACGTTCATAAGGCAAATACCTATCCAGAAAATAATAATGCCTATGACCTCGGTATTTCCGGAAAACAATGGAATAACCTGTACGCCAAAAACTACTTCTATAACGGTACACAATGGGGTCTTGACAGGGCAAATACCTGGACTGCTCAGAACTCTTTCAACTCCGACCTTAATCTGAACTATGCTTCAACTGATGTAGATGATATCGTTAACAGCGTTGCGGGTTCTGCAACTCTTGATAACTTCGTGCATATGACCGGGAATGAAACCGTTAACGGCATAAAGAGTTTCCCTGACGGAGTTATAGCAAACGTTACAGGTTCAGCGACTTCTGCGACTAATGATGGTTCAGGGAACGTTATTAGTACAACTTACGGAAAACTGGGCGCTGATAATATTTGGACGGGTTCTAATACCTTTAAAGCAGAGTTTTATTCCAGAAACAACGACTATGTTTTTGGAACAATTCCTCAGACAAATCAAATCAGAAGCAGAACGTTTATTGAAAGTAACGGAGCAACAACAGGAAATGTGCTTAATGTAATATACAGTTCTTCGGGAATAACTTCAACTTCAATATCTGCAAGAAATAAGTCTGACGGAACAACTTTAAGTACGTCAGGAAATGCGGTTGAATCAATGCTTCAGGTGGCTCTTGATGCTGATGGGGCTTCATGGGTAGCGTGGTCCGGCAAGGTTAAAAACAACATTAATCCCTACGCAAATAACACCTATAACCTGGGTTCTTCTACTAATCAGTGGAAATCCGTGTGTGCTCAGACGTATTATTATAACGGGACTCAGTGGGGATTAGACCAGAATAACACTTGGAGTGGTAGTAATACCTATTCAGGTATTGTAAACATTTATAATTCAGATAACGCGCAAACCACACCGGAATTGTCATTAAGAAACAGTAAAACAGAAGTTTCTTCATTAGGAAATACAGTAGGTTCTCAGGGAATTTATTTTGCCGATAAAAATGGCAGAACAATAACCTACGTCGGAGGTATGGTACAGTCAAATGGTTGCTCCCTTCGTTTTAGAACTTTTACAAAAGATGCAAGTAATAATACGATAGAAAGTGCAGTACAAATAGCTTCTTTTACGAATGGTTCAAAATGGCTTGCCCCCTCAGAAGATAACAGTATTGACCTTGGCGGGACAAATTATAGGTGGAAAACCTTTAACGGCGTGAATCCGGGTGCTTTGAGTCTGCCTTCAAGTCATTATGTAGAAATAGGAACAGATGGGTGGGATTTAACCGGAACAACCTATAACAGAGTATATATTAATAATGCCAACCCTACTTTTCCCGGAATCCTGTTCATTCGCATAAATTCTACTGCACCCATCAGTATTGCAGTAAGATTCTTTTCAACAACCGGAACAGAAATAACGTATAGCGGAAACAAGATAGATGCAGTCAATAACAATATGGCAATAACCGTTCCCTGCCCTCCGTCAACTAATATATATGTTATGATTAACACATCTTCTTCAATCTATACTTGCAGATATTATACGTTGCTTGGAGATCCTGAATTTGATACTAGATCTGGTAGCTAAGAGGAAATTTAAAATGACAGATAACAATGAATTAGAAAACATTCAAGAAAATATTGAAATCCCTGAACAGGAAATTATTCCTAATCCGTGGGATGATGCACCCTCAGATGTATATTTTTATGAGAAGATTTATGAAGATGGGCATTTAGGCAATTTTACTAAATCAGCAGAACTTGCTTATAAACTAGGCTGGGATATTGAGAATAATTACATTCCTATTTCTGATACCCAGCAGTCGGATATAAATGGGTGGACTTACCGGAAATCCGAATGTCCGATGAAAGGGTTAACTGAAAAGAAGCAGGATAAGTTAAGAGAACTCTCCCGGTACGCTGACAGGTTCGAACAGAACAAGTGCGATGAAATGTACGTCGTTTCCAGTCTGGGATTCAGAGCAAACGCAGACCGCAGATCCCTCCAGAATGTCTCAAACCTGATTGACATCGGGGAGGCCACGCAGTTCAAGGATTACGATGACCAGTTCCACCTCTTAGGGGTTCAGGACTTAGAGACTTTAGGATTAGAAATAAAGAAAAACGGCGCTAATCTGTACTCGCAGAAGTTCACGATGCAATATCAGATTGCTAACTGTCAGACGGAATCTGAGGTGGAGAACTTTACGATTCAGTTCAGTATGCTGGATTTTTCCGGGGAGTAAAGAATGAAAACATTAAAAGTTCTTCTACAGGAAGTCGTTTCCGGAGTAAAGGCGTGGGTGAACAGTAATTTTGCTCAGGAGTCGAGCGCCGTTCACAAGACCGGGAATGAAACGGTTAATGGGGGTAAAACTCTGACCGGATATATTATGCATACTTTAACGTATGACTGTATTCAAGCAACCGCATTCGATGTAAGAACCGATCCTGAAGCAACTAGAGGGAGAGATATATTCAGATTCTGGGAAGGAGACAGTTCTTCTTTAGGCGATTATCTTGGAGGAATGAGTTATTATCAGGAAACAGACGGTTCTTCAAGATTGCAGTTAATTTGTTTCGGATACCCTACATCGGGAAATGCAACTCAGCAAAGAATAAATTTTCACGCTTATAGAGACGGAATAGGTTCTTTTTATCCTGTTAGGAGCAATGTAAATCTTGGAACTTCTTCATATAAGTGGAAGACTTTGAACGGCGTGAATCCGGGTGCTTTGAGTTTGCCTGATGGGGGTGTCTCAACCTCTATACAAATCGACACTACAGATTGGGATTTAACAGGACAAAATCAGAATAACGTGCTATTAAACAATACTCCGGGGTATTTATGGGTAAGTGTACCTAATGTTTCCGGAAATTATATTTATGCTCGGAGATTTCAGGCAGGTGGTAATATGCAAGATTGCAGACTGGCAACAGGAGATGGCTTGACTGACATATTTTTAATATTCCCGCTAACAGAAGGAAACGCTTTAGTTAAAGTTAAAAGCAATACCGTTGTTGCTAGATTTTTCCTTTGCAAAGGCAACGTCTAATCTCAAATAACTAAAACAATCCCCGTTTTGCCCTGACCCTAAAAAGTCAGGGATTTTTTATCCGTTAAAATACAGTTCTTTATATAGAGACTTTAGAAATCACTCAGAAACAGGAACGTCCGGAATTTTCTGTAACTCGTAAATCTGCATAAAGCACAACGGAAAGGACAGAACGACTGAACAAAGAGTCACCATCGCCATACTCGTTAAAGACGGTTCTATCAGAACAGAAGAACCCGCTCCGATAACACAGGATATCATTCCGGTGGTCTGCAAGGCATTGTTTAATTTAGTCAGAGAATCTCCGGAAACTTTTCTGTTTATCATTGCCTGCCGAGCATAGAAGAAGCCCTGTCCTAAGACACAGCAACCGATACACCCTGTAAACAGGATAACCCAAGGGTTTATCCCCGGAATCAACATAAATCCCGCATCAAGAAGCATTCCGAAAATCATTGAGTACAAGAGCAGATAAGGTCTGTCTACACTGAACTTAATCACAGAATCCATAGCAAATACCGCAGCCAGAATCGCCCCGGCAATCGTGCAAAGGACATCACATAGAGCGTATCCGTTCTGCCCGATAACAGGGATAATCCACGAGACAAACAGAACGCCTATAAGCCCGCCTTCAATACTGCCTACAATGCGTCCTAAGAAAAGGTACAATTTGTATTTCTGAATTTTAAACATTTTTAAGAGTTTTGATATAATTCTCAGTGTATGTTACCAAACGTTTTAACTGTTTTAGTTCTTTCTCAGTTTCAGAGCGTTCCCTATCTGTAATGAACCAGTAACTCAGTCTCCTCTCGTTCTCAGAGACCATTTTCCGGAAGAATCTCAGGTCAGTCTTGGCTTGGGCTAGTTTTGACATTTTTCAAAATCCTTTTCAAAATTATTTCAAACAATCAATCAGATTATTATACACAAGGTCAAAATCCTTTTCCCGGCATAACTCTAGCAGTCTAAACGGATTCTCTAAGTTAAATTTCATAAGACCTTCAAGGAACCAGTCAAGTTTCAGAATGCCTGAGATCCGTTCCATATAGGCTGTATCTGGGTGTTTTGTAAATGGGACAATCAGTCCCGGGAAGTATTCTCTTTTAATAGCACTGCATTCCAGATACCGTCCGTCAAGATCAAAAACAGCATCGGAGGCTATTGGGTTTCCGGTTGTTCTTACAGAATACTCATTCATGAGCCAGAGATAGCAGTTCAGAGTGAGTCTTGTCGGCGGTTCAACCCTGTCAAAGCAAAACCAGACAACGTAATCAGCAACTTCAAGGATTGTCATAAAACCTGCACTCTCCCGGTGATTCGTTTCCTTGCTTCTTCCTCTGAGGGAAGGTTTCTGTAGTCGGGTTGTT
>JAZOWR010000172.1:0-8742 GCA_045659345.1 Ructibacterium sp. | reverse complement strand
AAGAACCATTCACGGAAGAAAAGTAAAGACCACTCATTCTCCCAAAAAGAAAACGCTTGAGATCTCATATCAGACCAATGATGACCTTGAAGCGCTAGCTGAGAATGTGGAGAAGGGCAATTACACTCTCAAGAGCGAGATAAAATTGTCCGACAGAAACCCTATGCTGACCGATTCTGACCTAGAAGAGTATATGCGTACTGGTCAGACTATGCATACCAGAAATAAAAAACAGCGAATGTTGGAGGCTGGAAAAAATCCAATCCTTACCACAATCGCTGATGTTAGGGCGTTCTTGGGGGATGTTATCAAAGGCAGAGCTGGAGGAGAAGTCCGTGCGTTCGGCAAGGTTGGAAACCGCCTTGCTAGTGCCATCATGGATGTTCGAGAGTCATTGGATCTTACCGGAAACTATCTGGAACTGAATGCCGATGACTTGAGAGAAGCGTATAAGAGACATTCTTCACCCAAAGAGGCCGGCGATGTTCCGCTGACGGATGCTGACTTTGAGCAGATACCAGAATATCTCGATGAGTTCGATGGCGTGCTGAGTGTGAACGAGCATAACGGCAAGGTAGATGTGCATCTTTATAAGAGAGTAAGTGATGACTATGTCCGTATTCTTGCAGTATCTTCTAAGGAGAGAAATTCGCTTCAGGTGACCAAACTAATCGGCGTTTCTGCTGAGAAGTTCGAGGCGAAATACGCAAAAAAAATAGAAAGAACCACTGGTAGTCTGAGGAGTCAATCCGAAGAATCGGAAGACTCGAACCCTTCTACGAAGGCTCAGCTCACCGCTGGTGGTCTTTCTAGTATTAGAATATCACATCCTAACGAAAAAGTCAAGATGTCTGACCGTGACTCCGAAGGCAACCAGCTTTCTGTAGAACAGCAGGAGTTCTTCAAGGACTCCAAGGTGAGGGATGCTGATGGCAATCTCCTTGTTGTATATCACGGAACGCCTAATGGTAGCACAACAATTTTCGATAAGGCTAAAACCAGCAAAATTAACAATATGGGACAGGGCATATATTTCAGCACTGATAAGAGTGATGCATCTGAATATATGGGGAAATCTCGCAGAAGAAAGCTCTATAGTTCCTATATCAATATCAAGGCTCCGTTTGTGGTTTCCGATAATGTAAAAATCACAGTGGAGGAAGCAGTAAGCATTCTGAAGTTGTGTGATGATAGAATGATTGCATCTGATGTGTACAGAGGAGATGTACGAGTCAATGCCAAAGATGGTTATATAACCACATCGCAACTGGCAAACACAAACATCTCGCAACACATGACCGAAATGCTTGAGAAGTCTGGTAAATATGATGGCATCATAGATGAAACTGTTTCTGCGAAATTTGGACTTAGGGAAGGTACAAAGCACATTATTGTACTCAACTCTAACCAAATAAAGTCCATCGACAACCAGAACCCCACATCTGATCCTGACATCCGCTACCAGGACCGTACGGACGAATCAGTCTCCAATCGTTCTCTCCTGGCCAACGCACTTGAGGGTGCAGCCAAGAATGAGATTGAGCTGAACAAGATTCAGGAGTACAAGAGCAAGATTGAACTCATCAATTCCGAGGAGCAGAAGCTCCACGAACTGAACGAGCAGATCAAGGAACTGTCCTTCGCCAAGGGGCCGAGGGACACGAAGAAAATCCGTGAGCTTCGTGACGAGGCAACCATGACCGCCAACCGCATCAGCACCTACGATAAGCAGCTTCTCCGTCTGGAGGCATCCAAGCCTTTGCAGGATGTCCTGCAAAGAGAGAAGAAGATGGCTTATGACAGGGCTATTCAGAAGGGCAGAGAGGAAATGGCAGCCTATAAGGAGAAGACTGCCAAGACCCAGAGAGAGCTTCTCGATAGGTGGAAGGAGTCCCGGAAGAAAGCTGTGGAGAGCAGAGAGCGTACCGCAATTAGGCACAAGATTCAGAGCGTGGTCGGTGAACTCAACCAGCTTCTGCTGAACGAGGATAAGAAACGCCATGTGCCGGACAGCCTCAAGAAAGCTGTGGCTGATGCTCTCGCCTTGGTCAACATGGATACCGTTGGTGCGGAGGAGAGAGCTGCCAAGTACGCTGCGCTGATCGCCAAGGAAACCGACCCTGATAAGACCGATGCCTATACCGTGACGATGGAGAACATCCTGAGACAGGGCGAGAAGATGGGGCAGAGATTGAAGGAGCTGCGAGATGCCTATGAGGACATTCAAAACTCCGATGATCCTGACATTGCCAATGGCTATGACCCTGTTATCTCCGCTAGTCTCAAGGAACTCTCTGAG
Source organism: Ructibacterium sp. (assembly GCA_045659345.1). Classification (GTDB taxonomy): domain Bacteria; phylum Bacillota; class Clostridia; order Monoglobales; family Monoglobaceae; genus Ructibacterium. The sequence goes on along the minus strand of JAZOWR010000172.1, from coordinate 6,443 downwards.
TCTATCGGCAACACCTCTTTGAGGGACATGAGCGTTGAGCAGCTTCAGGATGTGTACGATATGTACAAGATGGTTCTGACAAGGGTAAGAGATGCGAACAAATCTCTCATCGAATCCATTAAGGAAACCATCGCAAATCGTGCATCCAGAGTTGTGGGCGAGGTGAGAAGAGCTGGTGGTGAGCATAAGTATCGTGCAGCCATCCTCGACCCTGTGAGATCGTTCTTCTGGAACAACGCAAAGCCTGTGTATGCAATGGAGCATATTGGTTCTAGTGCGCTGACCGAGGCATACAACAATGTCCGAAGGGGCGAGGACACATGGGCAATTGATGTCAACGAGGCAAGGGCATACTACATCGATAAGTCCAAGAAGTACGGATATGACTCTTGGGATTTCGATAAGAAGTATACCTTTGAGTCTGTATCTGGTCAGAGTTTTGAACTAACTCTAGAGCAGATTCTGTCCTTGTATGCATACTCCAAGCGAGAGCAGGCTCATGACCACTTGAGACTTGGTGGCTTTGTGTTCGACAGCAACATCGAAACCTATAAGGAGAAGGGCAGTAAGCTCCTCAAGTACAAAGTGAACACCGCAGATGCACATCAGATTACCCCTGAGATCCTCGCAAACATTACCGGCACACTCACCAAGGAGCAGACAGCTTTCGTGGATGAGATGCAGGAGTATCTCTCCAAGGTCATGGGTGCGAAGGGTAACGAGGTTACCCTGAAGATGTATGGTGTGAAGCTGTTCAAAGAGAAGTTCTACTTCCCCCTGAAGTCTGCAAGACAGTTCATGTTTGAGCAGAACGAGGTGTCTGGCGAGGTAAGGATCAAGAACTCTGGCTTTGCGAACAAAACCAAGCCCAAGGCAAACAATCCTGTCATCCTGGATAACTTCATGGATGTGTGGGCTAACCATGTCAATGACATGAGTATGTATCATGCTTTTGTGCTTCCTCTGGAGGACTTCAACAGGATCTTCAACTACAACAGCCCCAAGATGGAAGGTGTGCCTCCTGTGTCCGTTAAGGGTACTATCCAGAGTGCATACAGCCCTGCTGCTGTTAACTATGTGAAGCAGCTCATCACCGACCTGAACGGTGGTGCGATGTCCGATCCGAGAGAGACCATCGCAAAGTCTTTGATGGCTAAGTTCAAAAAGGCAAAGGTGTTCTCCTCCCTGTCCGTTGTGATCCAACAGCCTTCCGCAATTGGCAGAGCTTTCGCTCTAATTAGTCCGAAATACTTCCGCCCTACCAAGGATGGCATGAGCCACGATGAACTGTGGGCAGAGCTGAAGAAGTATGCTCCTGAGGCGGTCATCAAGGAGATGGGTTACTTCGACACCAACATGGGTAAGTCTACACTGGACTTCATCAAGGGCAAGGAGTATACCACCTTCAAGGAGAAAGCGAAGGCTATCGTTACGGACAGCAACTATCGAGACGAGAAACTCTCCAGGTTGCCTGCGTTGGCTGACGAACTGACATGGTGTTCCATCTGGAATGCCGTCAAGCGTGAAACCGTAGCAACGCACAAGGATCTCAGACCTGGCTCTGAGGAGTTCCTGAAGGCCGCAGGTGAGCGTTTCACCGAGGTGGTAACCAAGACCCAGGTGTATGACTCTGTGCTTGCTAGGTCTGCTAATATGCGCTCCAAGAGTGGCCTGATGAGCATGATCACTGCTTTCATGGCAGAGCCTACCACCTCCATCAATATGCTGGAGGATGCGCTTCGCAAGGGCAAGAGGGGCTACAAGGGATATGCAGCAAAGGCATTTGCTTCTGTTGTCTTCTCTGTTATCCTCAACAATGCGCTTGTTGCGCTAGTCTACGGTGCAAGAGATGATGACGAGGACGAGACCTTCGCAGAGAAGTATACGCAGGCATTTGTATCCGGCATGATGGATGATGTCAATCCTCTCACTTACTACCCCTTTATTAAGGATATGTGGTCTGTGCTACAGGGTTACGATGTCGAGCGTTCGGATATGTCTCTCGTGAGCGATGTTGCCGATGCCATGAAGCGCATGGTGAAAGCCTACACCACCGAGGACGGAGATCCTTCTGAGGCATGGTGGAGTATTGCTGAAGCTGTTGCAAACATCGCTGGTATTCCCATGCAGAACATCCGCAAAGATGTGAACGGAGTTATCAACTTCTACAACACCATCACGAGCGACAGTGAGACCACATGGGGAAGTATGGGCGATGCCCTTGAGACTACTGTGAGGGATACCCTTCCTGTGGCTGGCTGGTTCCCCGGTGATACCAAGGCCGACAACCTCTATGATGCCATCATCAGTGGTGACAAAGATTATGTCAACCGATTGAGGGGGAGCTACGATAGCGAAAATGCCTACCACAACGCAGTGCGTAAGGCTCTTCGTGAGAACGATCCTCGTATCAAGGAGGCAGCTCTTGCTGGCTTTAACGGAAATCCTTCCGAGCGAGTTCGCATTGCTAAGCAAATCATCGCAGATGGTTTTGCCCAGGATGATGTGGTGGCGGCTATCAATGCCGAGATCAACGCCATGAAACCTGATGACAGCAGTACCGGCACAAAGGAGAAGGGCTTCTATACCGTTGACGATTTTGCAATGGAGATTGCCAATGGAGACAAGGCTTCTGCGAACGCTGCCAAGACCGATGTCATCCGTACCTTGCAGAAGAACGGCAAGACAGCAGAGGAGGCTGAGAAGAGCTTTGCAAGCTCTGCAAAGGCCAAGCTGAAGGACTTGTACCTGGATGGTAAGATTTCTGGAGACAAGGTCATCAACGCCCTGACAACCTACTGTGGCAGTGAGTATGAAGATGCTGTGTCCGATGTCCAGTATTGGGACTTCGTGCAGGACTATCCTCATGTCTTTGCTGACGATGCGTGGATTGATGAATACCACAACGAGGTCGAAATCTCCGGCATTTCCATCGAGGTATTTATTGACTACCGCAACCAGGTAAAGGGCATCACTGGAGAGGGTAAGAAGGAGAGAAGAATGGCAATCATTAACTCTTTGCCCATCACTAGCGCACAGAAAGATGCACTGTACTTTGCAGAGGGTTGGTCAGCAAGCACCCTTTACGAAGCACCTTGGCACTAACCTAAAGCAGATTTGGGGGGGCTACCTACAGCTCCCCCAAGTTTGCTATATTAAATTCGAAGGAGGAATGTAATATGGAGCATTCGGTTTATCAGATCTCGCTGGAGATCCAGAAGGAGGCCAGCCAGGGCTTCCTCAAAATGAAAAAGACAGACTCCGCACGGCAGATCCGGGCAGTATTAACGGATGGTGGTCGGCCATATCAAATCGCTGATGGTTGCACCGCCTCTTTCAGAGCTGTTAATACTTCCGGTACCGTTTATTCCAGAAGCTGTGATATCGAATACAACATGATCATTTATACCGTGTCTCCCGGTGTGTTGAGCGAAGCTGGTGAGCTGACCTGCGAATTCCACCTCTTTGGTGCGGATGGCAAGCAGATTACCTGCCCCAGATTCACCATCATCGTGAGTGATCAAGTTGTAGATGACGATGAGGCAATCTCTGATGAAGAGATGAACGAATTGGCACAGCTCGTGGCACAAACAGTAACAGCAACAGCAGCAGCGTATGATGCTGTAGAAGATCTTCGTACCGCTGTGGCAAACGGTGAGTTTAATGGAGAGAAGGGTGACCCCGGAGACACTCCTGTCGCAGGTGAAGACTATTTCACCGAGGATGATAAGGATGAATTCACCGAGGACATTAAGGCTGATCTTGACTTTGCCATGATCCAGCCCAAGGCAAGTGGTACAGCCATCACTTTGACCGATTCCTCAGACCAGCCTTTCCGCAGTTTTGAAATCAGCGGTGGTACGGAAGGAGAAGTGGTGAACATCGAGGTGTCAGGCAAGAATTTTTTCAACATTGCGAAGGTCGCATCAACTGACACTGTCGAAGGAAATAAAATGACAATAACGGCAGGCGGCCTGTCCCATGATATATATACGGGGCATTCGAGCGGCAGTGCCGCTGTGAACAGCAATATTCTCCACAAGCTTCCTTATCTTCCGGCAGGGCAGTATACGCTAAGCTATATCCGGGAAAACGATGCTGGATTTATGCGATTGTATAAAGTTGCCCAGGATGGTGCTGTCAAAGTAATTACATCTGGCGATGGCAGCGGAACCGGATCACATTGGGTGTACCAATTTACACTGGATGAAGATTCGCACATTACGCTGCGCAGAAGCAATAGCGGCACTTGCATAGTAAGCAATTTACAGATCGAGCGTGGTAATGTTGCCACTGACTACCAACCGTATTACGAACCGCAGAAGGTGACCGTGGAAGCCACAGGTGACAAGGTGGATGTGTTGGCACAGCACCCGGAACTGCATAGTTACTTCCATACTACCGTGGTATCCAATGATAAGGATATTCCCATGGATGTGGAATACACGGCAGACACAAAGACCTACATCGACAATAAATTCGCACAGCTTGCGGAAGCTGTTGTTTGCAACTAAGGAGGGCTTTCTATGAAAAGTATTTTCAAGACGGTAATTGATCGGGGCAGCTATGACCTGCCCGGTCTGCTGAAGAACATTGACCAATACCATATCGAAGGCAAACTCAGTGACTCCGAGAGAGAGGAACTGTACGAGCTGGCGAGAGCTGGTGCAAAGCCTGAGGATAGTGCGGATCTGATGAACAAGCTGAAGGAACTGGAAGCTCGTGTAGCATCGCTGGAGAACGGTGGTAGCACTGGTAGTACCGATGAAACCGTGGAAGAGTTTGTCACCGGCAAGTGGTACTACACTGGTGATATGGTCAGATTCAACGGCAAGATCTACTCCTGCATTGCTCCTATCAGTGTGGTATGCGTGTGGTCTCCTGCGGACTATCCTGCATACTGGGAGGAGGCTAAGTAACAATGATTAAAACCGGCAAAGAATTAGCTGAAGCTGCACTTAATGTGGCGAAAAATTACAAGACCCTGTATGTCCTTGGGTGCTTTGGTGCGCCCATGACAGAGGCAAACAAGGCTCGTTGGAAAAAGGAACAGGCCTATAACCGCAAGGAGGCACGAGCTGCGAAGATCGATGCAGCCAGAGCGGATACCTTCGGCTTCGACTGCGTGTGTCTCATCAAGGCTCTGCTCTGGGGCTGGAATGGCGATCCCAATCATGTGTATGGTGGCACTGCTTACGCCAGCAACGGTGTGCCTGATATCGGTGAAAGCCAGATGATCAACGCCTGTTCCATGGTCAGCACCGACTTCAATAACATCGAGGTGGGCGAGGCTGTGTGGTTGCCCGGTCACATCGGTATTTATGTGGGTAACGGTCTGGCTGTGGAATGCACTCCTGCGTGGAAGGACTGTGTGCAGATTACCGCTTGTAACAGAACCATCTCTGGCTATAACCGCAGAGATTGGGTGAAGCATGGTAAGCTGCCTTGGCTGACCTACACTGGCGCATCTGAGGCTCCTGTGGTTACTCCGGGTAACAATGTTAAGCTGAGAACCATTCGCAAGGGTGACAAGGGTGAGGATGTTAGAGCCATGCAGATTCTGCTCATGGGCAGAGGCATGAAGATGCCGAAGTACGGTGCTGATGCAGACTTCGGTGGGGAAACCGATACTGCTGTGCGTAGCTACCAAAAGGCAAATGGGCTGGAGGTGGATGGCATTTGCGGTTCGCTTACATGGAGCAAACTTCTGGGGGTGTAGACGGTGGAACTGTTTCAAACTGTCGCTACCTACGCAGGTAATGCTTGTACAATTCTTACCTGCGCTGTGCTTCTTATCAAGCCAATCCGTGAGTGGCTCTTAGGCACTAAGGACATACGAGAGGGTCAACGCTGCCTGCTTCGGTCTGCAATCATGCAGATTTATCGTGAACATAAAGGCAGCCGAACGCTCAGCGAGTATGAGTACCGCCACTTGGAGTATTGCCACAAGGCGTACAAGGCTCTGGGAGGCAACTCGTTCATCGACCATATCCATGCAGAAATGCAAGAGTGGGATATCGTTTAAGGAGGATAACACCATGCTGAAAAATCTTGCAAACCTTATCAAGGTCAAGACTATCGTCACCCTTGTGGTGCTCACTGTTTTCACGGTGCTCGCCCTGAGAGGCGACATTGCTGCCGACAATGTGATGGTCATCGTGTCCACGGTGGTGGCTTTTTACTTCGGCACTCAGCACGAAAAGCAGGTATAATTATGAAGAGCTCTAGGGTGCCCATTCTCATCAATCTTCCAGTGTCATTAGAGATGGCGAAAATCTATTTTGCTTCTGATATTCACAATGGCTCTGCTGAGTTTGATGAGAAGAGGTGGAAGAAGTTTGAAGAGCTGCTGAAACCGCCTGACTCCTTTGTCTTATTTGCCGGAGATCAGATGGAGTATGCGACACGGACGAGCAAGTCTGATGTCTATACGCAGAAGCTTT
>JAZOWR010000171.1:0-4838 GCA_045659345.1 Ructibacterium sp. | reverse complement strand
GCAACGCCGTCTGACAGTGGCATATATGGCCGGGAATATTCCTGATGACGAATACCTTAGAGACGATGCAGAGCTAAAAGCATTGATCGCAAAGGCAGAAGCCGATGCACCGCCGCCGGAACGGGACATCACGCCACTGAAAGAGATCCTTGAAACAGATTTCAAGTCAATTTACGAAGGGCTAACAGACGAAGAAAAACAGCGTTTCTGGACGGGCTTAATCAAGGAAATCGTGGTTGATGGAAAACAGGTAAAGCAAGTTATATTTTTTTGAATAATAGTCAGGTGTAACTGGACTATTTCAACAGAGACTGTCCAGTTACACCTGACAAAATAACACACGAAAAACGCACGAAAAACGCACGGAATCACACGCCGTGCGTTTTCTTTGTGCGTTTTGTCAATGTTGCACAGAAAAAAAGTTATATTTTGGTTATTTTGTGAATTGCTTTTATGTACCCCTTGGGGTATAATTAAGGCATCCAAAGAGGCACGGAAGCCGCACCAAATCACTACAAAGGAGAAGCCACCATGAATCTTTATACCACCTGTTTTTTCACCGAAAGCAAATCCGACCCCGAATCCAGATACAGTCACAATGCACTTATAGCAATTCAAAGGAGAAACGGAGAATACCGTGTCAGATGGAATTTTGCATACCCCTTTAATGACATCCGGGAAACCGCCAGAACAATCTATGATGCACCTTCTGAAAAAGAGGCTTGCAAGATTTTCATCAACAAAGAACTGTCTTTCGCAAATGTGGACATCGTTTCCCTGTCCAAAGTAACACTGTGACCAATAATATGAGGTGATAGCAAATGACCGAAGCTGAACGCAGAGCGAAAAACGCCTACCGCAATAAAGGAAAAAGGATCACCGTGGACTTCTACCCCAAAGAGGCTGATCTTGTCGCATGGGTCAACGAACAGCCACGGAAGCAGACCTACATCAAAGATTTGATCCGGGCTGATATGGAAAGACAAGCGAATATGACCAAAGAGGAAGGGTAATAAACGCCTTTCCTCTTTTTTGTGCGATTTGGTGATAATGCACAGGTTTCGGTCTGAAACTTTGTGCATTATTCCATCTTGCATTTATACCCCACGGGGTATATAATATAGACATAAAGAGGGGGCGGAAAGCCCCAGAAATAAAGGAGATTAAAAACATGACGAAACAGGAAGCCAACAAGATCAAAAAGGTTTTAAGAAAAGAAAACGCAGTCTTTACCTCTACTGCAGGCTACTACAACAGCGACGAACTGAGAGTTAAAGTTGCGGAGTTTCTGGAAGAAAGCAAATTTGAGGGATTGAAAATAACGAGAACGACTGCCGAACAGAAAGGAAAGACAACACTGGAAAGAACCATTAAAGTTCTGCGAGCTTTGGAAAGAAACGGCATGAGACCCGAATACAGAACAGAACAGGCGGAAACCTCAAACGAGTACGGAAAATTCGATTGCCGGTATGTAATTTTCAAATAACACACCTAACCACCCACCCGGGCCGGGAAACCGGCCCACCACAAGAAAGGAGAAACATTATGAAAGTAAAAAAGTGATAGCCGGATTGCTGAAAGAGTACAATCTTGAAGAAATCAACATCATTCAACCTGACAAGGTGATCTACAGCGGCACGGTAGATGGATGGAAGACTACAAGCGTTGATATGATTTTATATAAAAAGGAAATTGAAAACTGCGAAGTTTTTGACCGTCTGATATTTAACCATAGAAAGGCTTTTATATTTATTGCACCGATAGGCATTTTTTTCCCGCCTAAAGATTAAAGATGAAACACCTGACCTATCGGGAATACGGGGAGAAAGGAAAACGAAATGACCAATGTGCAATGGCTGAAAATCGTTGAACGGCTCAGGAAATACAGGGAAGTCAAGCTACCTGATGGTGATTTGCTAATCCTTTGGGATGGCGGGCAAGTTTCCTTGAGAGATGGTGCAGATGGTCATTGCATCATTTGCACTGGCAACCTTGACCGCATCAAGAGATTATATGTTGACTGATAACAAAAAAGAGGGGTAGCCCCGCAAGGCTACCCCTCTTTCTTTCGTCTGTATTAACTTTTTATTCTGCCCCTTCCACTTACCCTCAGAGACTGTAAAAATATCGTGTTGGCTCTCCTGTGGCTTCTGTGGGCAGAATAGAAGGCATTTTAGTCAACAACGGTCAAGTCAGACTTTCTGACCGCCGCAATGACAACGCCGCTATGGGTGACCACGACACGATCCTCGTTGATTTGGCTGACCTTCATGTCCCATTCATAGACGAAGGAAGCAAGGCTCCCGCCGTTGTAGTCCTTCGCACCCTTGCGGAGCCGAACGATGCTTCCCACCTTTACTTCCTTCACAGGAGCAGGGGCGGGAGTGACAGTGGGTGCGGAAGAAGATCCCGCCACAGCCTCACCGTTGCTGATGGTGATAAAGGCATCAAAGCCCGCCTTCTTCAGCTTGGCAAGCTGGGCTTCGGCATTTTCAAGGAAGGTGTACGCTCCGCACTGTACACGATAAATGACGGAATCGGAATATTCGCCATTCATAGCCGCCTTGACATCCTTCCTGAAGCCGTCCATGGTATAAGACAGCCCCAAACCTTTCCACAGGTGTTCGGGATCTCCGTGATTGGATGCAATCCCCTGTTTATACCCCTCTTTATGGCTTATGATCACGCCGGGGACAACGGGAGAAATCCCGTATTCCTTGCACAGATAGGCGAACAGCTCAACAGCGGACTTATAGGTTCTCTGGGCTACCGCACGGGCGGTGTCAAGATCGGAACAGGTGAAGGTGGAGCCGCCTGTGTACTTGATGCAGGAAGGCTCACACATTTCAACGCCGATATGGGTGTTGTTGACCGCACCGCCACCATGCCACCCCCTGTGATTCCAAGGAAGGGTCTGGTAGATATCCCCTGTGTTGCCGTCAATAAAGGCATGGACACAGGCGTTGTTGTAGTCAGCACGGTTCCAGTTCTTGACCAGAACGGAGGCATTGGGCTGCGGACAACCGATGCTGTGAATCATCAGCCCTTTGACGGTGATCTTTCTTCCGGCTGTGTAGCAAGGATTATTTGTCAGAATTGACGGGATGATCTTCATTCTTATCAGATCCTTTCTTTTTCAGAATGTCGATTGCATTTCTCAGGACAGCAGGGATAGGAATACCCATAAGCCCTGCATTTTCCACCAGACTAATCAGCTCATTAGCCATGAACGCAATACAGACAGCATCCTTGATGTATGATGTGCCAACAGCAAGGTCAAGCCGATGACCGATCAGGACGAACAGAAGCATGGAAAGTTTGCGAATCAGACCCTTGAGCCCTGCACGGCTTTCCAACGCCCCTGTTTCAGTCTTGGGGGAATTGTGGAAAACGCCCGCTACGATCAGCCCGGAAAGATAGTCCAGAAGCATGAAAATCAGGAGCGTGGTCAGAGAAGCAGACCAGCCTCCAAAAAGGGATGCAATGGCACTTCCGGCAATGCCAAGTGCCCCACAGATATAGTTTTTCATAAAATCAATCCTTTCTAAATGTTGGTCACTTCCAACGACCTATGGCCTTGATATCAACAGTGATATCAACAGCGCCGATATCAGCCACACCGACCACGATAAAATTGGCGTGGTTTGCATAATGTCCGAACACACGAACAAAATTCATGTGGGACTTTGGGCCACCATCTACAGTAACTGTTGGAATGTTTGCAAAGGTAAATGGGAAGCTTACCTTTACAGGATCGCTGTAGTAGAACCCGTTGTAATTGGTCTTTGAGGCATCGACCCCATATCCATAGTACAGCATCCAACATTCTGCCACGCCATTGCTCCACTTGCGGTAGAACCACCCATCTTGCTCCCCTTGCTCAACAATGTAGTCAACCTCTACGCCCTCAATCCTAAAGGGCATATTTCGGATATTGAATCCATCCTGCGTTGACACACCGCCGAAGGTGATACCCTTACCAGATGTCGCAAGCGTATAAAGCACAAAGGCGATAGAAACAGAAGTTCTCTGAACGCAGGGCGTGAAATCATCCGTAACAGTCAATTGGATCTCATAGGGTGAATCATCATCGGCAGGGAATATATAAGTCCCGTTGTTGGCAATATAGCCAGTGCCCAGCGTTGTAGTCTTGTAGGCTGTTTCTGTGGGCTTCTTGTAGCCTACAGAGGCCTTTGCGCTGTTCTTTCCGTCCAGATCGTCCACAGCGTAGCTATATGTCACTTTGGCATAAGATCCTCCTGCATTCTCTGTTCCGTCCTGATCGCATCTGTGGACTTGCAAGAGCGAGATCACAGGCGGTGCGTAAGGAATCACTGTGACGGTTTCTGTGTCTGAGCCACTTCTGGAACGGGTGTCCGTAACCGTAGCGTTAACGGATATATTGCCGGAGGCTTGCAAGGCCTCAGTGGTCACGTTGGCGGTCTTGTAGACCTTCCCTTCCACTGTGACAGAATATGATTTGATGGGTGAACCATAAAGGGTCTCAGGCGTTACCTTTACAGATAGCTTAGATTGCCCCTGAATATATCCCCCATATTTATCCGCATGGCCTGTGGCATCGGAGATAGACAGGGCGCAGGACGGCTTGACGGAATCCGGGATCTGAAACCACAGACCTTTTGTGACCACTCCCCCGATAGGCGCACCGCTGTTGAGATCGTAGGTCTGCAAGTGGATTGAAACCCAAACTCGTGTGCCATGCGGAGCTTGCCACGTAAGGTCTAAGGGAGGGGTGAAAGTTACCTCTCCTGATGTGGTATTCCAGGGACAAATGAGCTGTGTTTCCACGGAACCGCAAGTATAAGTGATCCCGTGAG
>JAZOWR010000170.1:0-1909 GCA_045659345.1 Ructibacterium sp. | reverse complement strand
GAACAAGACTTAAATTCCTGTTGGGTTTGACTTTAACCTGTTTAAGGTGTTCTTTAACCTTTAACTTGTCATAAGTTATACTGATATAATTAGTTCCCAGTCTATAAGTTAAAGCAATTGAACAACTATCTTGAAGTTTCTTTAACGTATCAAGAATTTTTAACCGCCTATCGTGGAGTTTAATTGTGAAAATAACATGGCGTTCTACGGTGAAATCAATATGCCTTCTGTCTCTGATTCTAAAATGCCTATTGCCATGTTTAACCGATTCTCCTCTTGCATATACAGGTCTAAGTCTCTGTTCTCTGTATGCTTCATGCGTTATAAGTCCTTTGCACCGATTTTCAAAGTTTAATTTCCCGCCGAAAATCAGTCTGTGACCCAAAGGCTGTTCGCCTCTTTTAATGCGTTCGGCATTAAAACGGTTATATACAGCCTGAGCATCCTGAAGAGCACAGTTTGTGAAGTAACTGTCCATAAGGTGATTATCCTTATAGTAGCTCTTAGTCAGTTCAACTGCATCGTCATAATTAAAATCTGGGTTGTCTACAAGTCTGTTATAAAATATTCTAACATAAGAACTATACTGTCTATGGAATTCATGAGCATACTCAGTATCGCCGGATACAAAATTGCATCTGACTTTTAAAGTCGTTTGGTCTTTAACTGCATCTGCCATTGAAAAATTCCTTGACTTCTGTTATTTTGAGGTCTATAATATCATCAAACGTCTGAAAAGTCAAGCACTTTTGGAGGTATTTACAACGGAAAGCTGTGTCTCAAAGAATTGCATTTTATTTTGAGACAGTTCCTAATCAGAAGAATTGATTCCTACCAGATTCAAAACCGCAAAATCAAGAAAATCAAGTCTGAATTCTACTGAGATTTGAAAAATTCTTGACACTTAAACCTCAAAAATGATAAAATGCACCTGCAAATCTGAAAAGGGAGAACAGCAAATGGACATCAAAGAAGTCAAAAGCATCGAAGATCTTAAAGGCAAGTGCCTGAACGACTTTTACGACTGGGAGCACTCCGGATTCTGGGACTCTGATTACAATGATGAGAACTACTATGTTCTCGAGGAACCGGATTCCGGTACCTGGGAGGACGAGTACTCCAACGAAAACTACGTTGACGACATTTACAACTACATCGATGGTGATGATGTTGAGGAAAATGTCGCCACTGTCAGGGAAGTTCTGAAAAATGCCATGACATGTGAACCTCTGCCGTTCTGCCTTCCTGATAACGTAATTGATATCATGCTTGACGAAGCCGAAAGAATTGTCCGGTCTCCGGAGTTTAAGGAAAACGGATTCGGAGATGTCGAGAGCATTCAGAACGCCGGGCTTCTGATCGCATACGAGTGTTTTGTGTGTCTTGAGCATAATGACGAGATTTTCCAGAAAATCTGGGATGACGTCATAGAGGAAATCAATACTCCGGATTACGACCCGCCCGAGCCTCGGGAAATGGAATGGTACGAGCCATGGGCTTAGAAGATTTTCGGGGTTTAATTTTTAAAAATTATTGACACTTAAACCCCGATTCGGCTATAATGGGCATGTAAGGTGATTGAGGGGCAGTCAAGCCCCGCTGAAAAGGAGAGAACAGATGAACATCGCAGATTTTTCTTACAGAGCAGAATCCGAAAATCACTGGAAAATCGGCTGCATCAGACTTGGCGAGTGTTGCTTTGACTTTGAAGCCAAGGTGTATGACGGCGGTTCCGTGTTCGGCATTAACGAGGGTCGCATCAGCAAGCTTTTTGTCAGCAAAAAAGGAAGCAAAAAATTCCTGCTCTGCTATGACAGAGGCTGGGCAGTCAAGCCCCGCGGAGATCTTGCTAAGATCCTCCTGAGCATCGTTCTCAAAGAATTTGAGTAAGCTGCAAAAACTTCTTGCA
>JAZOWR010000169.1:0-1020 GCA_045659345.1 Ructibacterium sp. | reverse complement strand
CGTCCGGTTCGGGTTCGCCCTCGTCACGGACACAAAGAGCCATGATGCATTCATAGGTTTCCTCCGGGTGCTTCTCCAAAAGAGAATCAAGAACATCGTTCAGGTTCTTTTTGATCTGCTCCCGTGCCATTTCGTGCCGCTGTTCCGGGGTTTCGTCACCCTTGAAAGCGGGGTTCTTTCGCCAGATGTTCAACACATCCGTCACATTCATCAGCTTTTCAACTGCGTGCCGGGTACGGTTGATTGCTCGCAGAAATTCAACACCGTTCAGATTTGCAATGGTTCTCATGCTGCTTCACCTTCCTGTACATAGAATTCCATGGGAACAACATCCTGTGCCTTGATGGAAACATGACCGGTAAGGGTACAAGACAACTGACCCTTGCCCTTCTTGGTGGTCTTGAGGGACAGACCATCGGTAGATAAGGAATTTTTCAGGCAGCAAGCAACAAAACCGCCGTCTGCACGTTCGCCAACCCACCAAACATCCTTGGCATCGGCTGGGGTCAGGTCATTGCGGGGAGTAATCTTGTTACCATCCACATCAGCCGCACACAGAGCCATCTTAATGACAGGAGCGGAAGCGTTCAGAGCGGTAAAGCCAAGAGAACAATCCCAGCCGTCAATTTCCTTGAATTCCAGCATATTGTCCGGAACATTGTCAATATCGCTGCCGTAGTCATTAAATGCAGGCTTGCAGACAACATTGATACCGCCAGTGGTAGCACAAACAATGTCGGCATCTTCCACATCGGTTGCGCCGGTGGGGTCAAACTTATTCAGGATCAGACCGGCTTCAAGCTGGATTTCCTTGAAGGCGGCTTCAGATACTTTAACGAACTTCATTGTTTTCCTCCTTATAGGGTTAAGTATTCAGCCGTGATATTCATATAACGGCGTTTGATATTGCGGTTCGTTTCATCGTCCAACGATTGACACCACGGAACGCCCCATTTTAGCCAGATTGCACCGCCGTCACATTTCAGCAGTGTGCCGCCCATGCCAATTCTTTTCCGAATT